>CAZEMW010000054.1:926-7141 GCA_964513105.1 uncultured Fibrobacterota bacterium | reverse complement strand
GTGACGGGACGTCCGAAACATACTCGGGAAGAGCTTCTCACGTGGTGGTCCGAATTCACGGAGATTGATCGAGAATCACTTCGGAACCACACCTATTATTGCCACTGTGGAGAGGCGGTGCGGCACCTGTACCGGGTCGTAAGCAGTCTGGATTCCATGGTTATCGGCGAGACGCAGATCCTCGGACAGGTCAAGGGCGCATTCACTATGGCTCGCGATATCGGGAATACCGGAACCATGTTGAACCGCCTCTTTCTCATGGCGATAGAAACCGGCAAACGGGTGCAGACCGAAACTGCTATCAGCGAAGGTTTGGTGTCTATTTCGTCGGTAGCCGTCGAGCTAGCTCAGAAGATCCTGGGAAGACTGGAAAAGAGATCGGTATTGATACTGGGTGCGGGTGAAATGAGTAAATTGACGGCAAAGCACCTGACGTCGGCGGGAGTGACCAGATTATATTTTGCCAATAGGACACGTGAACGAGCGGTAGAGCTTGCAGCATCGTTTCAGGGTACCCCTCTCCTGCTGCGCGAATGCGACACGGTCTTTCCGATATGTGATATGGTTGTTTCGTCGACGGGATCTCCGCATTACATTATCACGCTCGACGAAATCCGGAAAATAATGGCCAAAAGGTCGAATCGACCACTTTTCCTGATCGACATTGCCGCTCCCAGGGATATCGATCCGAGGGTCGGCGATCTGCCGAACGTGTTTCTCTACGGAATCGACGACCTTTCGGCGGTCGTGCGTG
Organism: uncultured Fibrobacterota bacterium; assembly: GCA_964513105.1. Taxonomy (GTDB): domain Bacteria; phylum Fibrobacterota; class Chitinivibrionia; order Chitinivibrionales; family CAYFVL01; genus CAYFVL01. The sequence continues at coordinate 6,387 of CAZEMW010000054.1, read as the reverse complement.
AGAATACGGCAATGCGTAAACAGGAAGTCGCGGTAGCCGAAGATATAATCGAACAGGAGTTTGCCAAATACGAAGAATGGTACCAATCGCTTCGGGTGCTGCCGACATTGATTTCACTGCGCAAACGGTTCGAGGAGGACTGTGAACGGGAGCTTAAGCGCTATAGGTCGGAAATCGGAACTCTTACTCCGGAAGCCCAGGACATTGTGAAGCGTTTCGCGGTGTCCCTGACGAAGCGGTTCCTTCGTACTCCATCCCGCTCCTTACGGGATGTCGCCGCGCGGAATGAAGGAGTTGATCTGGCCGACGCGATATCGAATCTCTTTGAACTGGATATTGACAATGAAGACTAAGCCATACTACCCGGTGTATCTGGATCTGGAAAACGCCCGATGTCTCGTTGTGGGTGGAGGCAGGATTGCGGAACGAAAAATTCGCTCACTCCTGAATGCCGGCGCTCGGATTCTTGTCGTTTCGCCTCAAGTAACTCCGGGCATTCGCGAGCTGAGCGACACGCAACGGATACAATGGATCGAGGATGTATACAAACGAACGTATCTGAAATCGGTCGCACTGGTCGTCAGTGCGACAAACAATGATTCGGTAAACGATAGAATATCGGGAGATGCGAAGAGCCGCAATATTCCGGTCAATGTGGTTGACGATCCCGAACGATGCAGTTTCATTGTTCCCGCCGTGGCGCAAAGCGGTGATATTCGTATAGCAGTAAGTACCGGCGGAGGAGCACCGGGAATGGCCGGCAGAATTCGTGATCGAGTCGCCGAGGCACTCGAACCGGAATATGCGGTTATGGTCGCGGAATTGAAAGCTCGACGAGAACGGATTCGGGCTTTGAAAACGCACGCGAAAGAGTTGTTCCACAAAGAAATATCTCAGGTACGGCCGGAAGACTATTCCTCCCGACACGAAGAACTCACGAAGCAACTCGACACGATTCTCGAAAAAGCGGAACAACAGCTACCGGACGGATAAAGGACCCAATGGGACAACGTACCAGTTTTAAAGTTATCACTCGTGGAAGTCGGCTTGCTCTGGCGCAGACCGGACTTGTCGTATCCGCACTGGAGGCGGCCAACCCGACGTTCTCTTTTGATGTTGTGACCGTCACGACCAAAGGGGACCGAGTGACCGACCGTCCTCTCGCCACTTTTCGGGGAACCGGTGTCTTTGTGAAGGAACTGGAACGAGCACTGCTCGACGGCGAGGCGGATATTGCGGTGCACAGCCTGAAAGACGTACCCACGGCATCGCCCGAGGGGCTCGTGTTGTCGTCGTTTCCCCGACGCGCCGATCCCCGCGACGTACTACTCACTCGCACCGGAGGTACGCTCGATGAACTTCCGTCGGGCTCGGTGATTGGCACCAGCAGTCCGAGAAGAATGCTGCAACTGGCGCATTCCCGCCCCGATCTCCGGTTCTCGGACATTCGAGGCAACCTCGATACCAGAATAGACAAGCTCCATGCCGGAGAATACGATGCGATTGTTGTTGCTGCGGCTGGAATGATGAGAATTGGGAAGACCGTTGAGCCGCAACAGTTTCTTTCCGTCCAAACCTGCATACCGGCGGTCGGTCAGGGCGTGCTTGCGCTGCAGGTGCGAGCCGACGATGGTGCGGCGGCTCTGGTGGTCGGAGCGGTAAACGATGCCCCCACGGCCCTGTCGGTTGGAGCCGAACGTCACGTATTGCGGGTTATCGGCGGCGGTTGCGCCCTCCCTCTGGGCGCTCTGGCTCAAGTTGTCAAAGAGCGAATCGACATTCAGGCCGCCTTTGGCGATCCGAATCGAGGTGAGATTATTCGAGTGCACGAAGAAGAAGACTCCGCCCAATGGCGAGAATGTGCAGATCGTGTGGCACACCGGATCCTTGAATGGAGCAAAGAGAAAGGAATCTCGTTAACGTGAATTCCGAAACAGCACAAACACCGAACCGTGCAATTGTCTATCTTGTCGGGGCGGGCCCCGGGGATCCCGAACTGATCACCGTCCGGGGTACGAAATGCCTGAGCCGGGCGGAGGTGGTGGTCTACGACTATCTGGCCGATCCGCAGCTTCTGCGCCTGGTTCCCGGGAAGGCCGAACGAATCTATGTCGGCAAGAAGGCGGGAAAGCATACGCTGTCTCAAGAGGAGATCAACGAGTTACTGGTTAAGAAAGCCCGGGAGAACAAGATCGTCGTACGCCTCAAAGGCGGTGATCCTTTCGTGTTCGGCCGAGGTGGTGAAGAATGCGAGACACTGGCGGCGGCAGGCATCCCATTCGAGGTAGTCCCCGGTATTACCGCCGGCGTAGCCGCCTCCGCCTATGCCGGGATACCGGTTACTCACCGCGGCAAAGCTTCGTCGGTCGCATTTATAACCGGCCATGAAGATCCCCGGAAGACCGATTCCAGTATCAATTGGGAGCATCTTGCAGGCGGAGTCGATTCGCTGGTGTTCTACATGGGTGTCGGAAATCTCCCCTCGATTGTCGAACGCCTCCGAGCCTTCGGACGAGCACCGTCCACGCCGGTCGCACTCATCCGCTGGGGAACGAAACCGACACAGGAGACCGTAACCGGAACGCTGGAGACGATTGTTCACGAAGTGAAGTCAAAAGGATTGCGTCCCCCGGCAATTATCATCGTGGGTGAGGTTGTGGGCTTGCGGGACAACCTGAAATGGTTTGACAATAAGCCGCTGCTCGGAAAGAAAATTGTCGTAACCCGAACACGTACCCAGGCCTCAGCATTTGTCGAAAACCTTCGAACACTCGGTGCCGACCCGATTGAGCTTCCGACCATCGAAATCGAGTCCCTGATCCACACCGGCCCGGTAACCGCGTCGATCGAATCGATTGAACAGTATGACTGGCTCATGTTTACCAGTGCGAACGCAGTCAGTCTGTTTATGGGTGCCTGCCTGGAGCGGTACCACGACATACGAGCGCTGGGCAAATTTCGTATAGCAGCAATTGGCCCCGCAACCGCGCGCGCCGTTCACGAGTACCATGTCGGGGTGGATATCGTTGCCGAGAAAGCAGTAGCCGAAGGATTGATAGAAAAACTGGCGGAAATGGAATCGTGGAACGAAACCCGGGTGCTTATACCCCGGGCCGAAAAAGCTCGTCCGGCACTGCCCGATTTCCTCAAGTCCCAAGGAGCCCGGGTAGACGTGGTCCCCATTTACCGAACGATACGCCCGGTCGATATCGATGCCGACACCTTAAAGGCGGTGGAGCAGAATGAGTACGATCTGGTCACGTTCACCAGCTCGTCTACCGTTGAGAACTTCGCGGCGCTGTTCGGCGAAAAAAGATTTGGAGAGCTCGCCCCTGCTTTACGCGCGGCGGCTATCGGCCCCATAACGGCACAAACTCTTCGGCAATATGGTGTAACACCCGTAACGGAAGCGTCCGAGCATACCATTGACGGCTTAACCGAGGCATTAAGGGAGTATTTTGCGCAATGATCGGTATATCGAAACTTTACTGTGGGACGGTTGAGCCGTCCGATGCACTCCGGTATAAACGGGATTCGGGAAAACTGCCCTCACATTTGCTGCAGTTTTCAAAGGACAAAAAACCGGTGGTTGTCTGGAACGTGGGCAGACGATGCAATCTGCGGTGTGTGCACTGCTATTCACATTCCCGGGACCTGGACTATACGGGTGAGCTGACTACCGCCGAAGCTGAAGCCTTTATCGACGATCTGGCGCGGTTCGGGACCCCGGTACTGCTCTTCTCCGGGGGAGAACCGCTTATGCGGTCGGATTTGCCGCAACTCATCCGACGAGCACGCGCCGGTGGTCTTCGTGCCGTCATTTCCACCAACGGGACGCTGATTACCGAAACGGTGGCCGAAGAGCTCAAGGACATGGGCCTGAGCTATGTCGGTGTCAGTCTCGACGGACTTCGGGAAACAAACGATAAATTCCGGGGAGTGCCCGGCGCATTCGACAAAGCCTTGCAGGGAATCCGCAACTGCCGCAAGGCAGGCATCAAGGTTGGCCTTCGATTCACCATTAATAAGCGTAACGCTCACGACGTTCCGGGAATTTTCGATCTTCTGGAGCAGGAGGAAATTCCCCGGGTATGTTTTTACCACCTGGTATATGCTGGACGGGGGGCGAAACTGCGCAATGAAGATCTCGACGACCGGGCATCACGCGAGATGGTTGATTTGATTATCGATCGTACCGCCGAACTGCATTCCCGGGGGCTGCCCAAAGAGGTCCTCACCGTGGACAATCATGCCGACGGCGTCTATTTATACCTTCGCCTTCTGCGCGAAGATCCCTCGCGGGCTGCCGATGTGCTCGAACTGCTGAAAATGAACGGCGGAAACAGCTCGGGAGTGGGAATCGGCTGTGTAAGCTGGGATGGGAAAGTGCACGCCGACCAGTTCTGGCGCCATTACAGTTTCGGCAATGTGCGAGAACGTCCGTTCAGCAGCATCTGGACCGATCTCTCCGACGACCTTATGGCCGGACTCAAAGATCGCAAACCGTTGCTCAAAGGAAAATGCGGACGGTGTGTGTGGCAGGATGTCTGTAATGGTAATTTCCGGGTACGCGCTGAGGCGGTATACGACGATGTCTGGGCCGAAGACCCGGCGTGTTATCTTACCGAAGAGGAAATCTCGAATCGGAAAGAGTAAGTATGCCGTGTAGCAGGAAGTATCGACAATCCCTGAGCCTTCCCTCTCCCGCTTACGGGCGGATAGGTTCCCCTCGGCTCTCCTTTTCCCGCAATTGGGAGCTGGAGGTGAGGGGAAAAACGAGATATTCGGTGACTGATTCCGCTGCCGTATGGCCGAACGCTCCGGATGCTCAGTCTGCCGAGATATCCGGCTACGTCAAATTGGAGCGGCGGAACTCCTGCAGGCACGAATTAATCCTTGAATATTACCTGGAACCTTTAACCTCCGACCGGTAGCTATGAAATATCCTGCAATTCGACTACGACGACTGAGAAAAACCGAATCACTTCGATCGATCGTGCGTGAAACACGCCTGCACCCCTCCGATTTCATTCTCCCTCTGTTCGTCTGTACGGGCACAAAGGTGAGGAGCGCAGTGGAATCGATGCCCGGAGTGTTTCAACTGTCTATCGACGAGCTGCTTATTGAATGCGAACATGCGGCTGAAACCGGAATCGAGGCGGTTTTGCTGTTCGGTATTCCCGATACGAAAGATGAGGAAGGGCGTATCGGGTATGACCCGGACGGGATTGTGCAACAAGCGATTCGTGCGGTTAAAAATCGGTTTCACGAATTGACCGTTATCACCGATGTCTGCAATTGCGAATACACGACACATGGTCATTGCGGGGTGGTTGTCGACGGACACATACACAATGACAAGACGGTTGAGATTCTGAGCCGTCAGGCGGTATCCCATGCGGAAGCCGGATGCGACATTGTCGCCCCCAGCGACATGATGGACGGACGAGTAGCTTCTATC
>CAZEMW010000054.1:0-916 GCA_964513105.1 uncultured Fibrobacterota bacterium | reverse complement strand
GCTTCTATCCGAGACGCACTGGACGACAAGGGGTTTGAAGATCTTCCGATACTCTCCTATGCCGCGAAATACGCCTCCTCATTTTACGGCCCATTCCGTGACGCTGCCGATTGTGCACCGAAATTCGGAGACCGCCGAAGCTATCAGATGGACCCGTCGAACAGCCGGGAAGCGATTCGTGAGGCGGGACTCGACCTGGCCGAAGGGGCCGATATAATTATGGTAAAACCCGCGATTGCCTACCTGGACATAATCAAAACGCTCAAGGAACGCTACTCCGTGCCGGTAGCCGGATACAATGTCAGCGGCGAGTATTCCATGGTAAAGGCCGCGGCGGAAAAAGGCTGGATTGACGAGAAACGGGTAACCCTCGAGATGCTCACCTCGATAAAACGTGCGGGAGCCGACATCATTATCACCTACCATGCCGTAGATGCGGCGCGGTGGATTGTCGCCGAAGGGCTGTGAGACCGACTAACGGGAGGTAGCCGATGAGCGCTCAGGAGAATAACCAACAAAAAAAACCGACACTGCGCTTGGTTGCCTGGGAGGTTACCCGGTCGTGCAACCTAAACTGCCGACACTGCCGGGCCGCGGCGCACCTCGGGCCGTACTCGGGAGAATTTGACACCCGCGAGGCGGAAAAAGTACTCGACAGCCTGGCAACAATGGGATCACCGATTGTTATCCTCACCGGTGGAGAACCCATGCTGCGAGACGATATTTACCATATCGCCCAATATGGGACGGCGCGGGGCCTGCGAATGGTTATGGCGCCCTGCGGTATGCTCCTGACGCCGGACTCCTGTCAACGTCTGCTGGATTCGGGAATTAAACGAATCAGTTTAAGCATCGACGGGGCGACCGCGGAAACCCATGACCGATTTCGACGGGTTGAGGGCGCGTTTGAGGGGGT
>CAZEMW010000053.1:0-10669 GCA_964513105.1 uncultured Fibrobacterota bacterium | reverse complement strand
AGTTTCGCCCACACCTCGGATCCACCACCATGATCCGGGCCGCCTTCCACTACTTCGGTGGGAGAGCACCGCAGCAGAAACAGCGACAGAACTGTCGCGATCAGAAAACGGAGGATGCTATCGGTGTTTATCATTACCCGGCTGTGTTATCGGGAATATGTGAAAATTGAAATGGTAAATCGTGTCCCGTCCCGTATCGGCCTTCACGATCTCAAATACTTCACGATTAAATGCTTTTAATTTTTCTTCAACCGCCTCAAAGCCTTCCTTCGACAAACCAACCGTAAGGGTCGCCATACGTCGTTTGTCGCGTGGAAACCGGTCAATGGCCTCTTTTGCCAAATCGGCGGTTGCTTTTATGAAATTGTGGACGGCAAGCGATTTTGCCTCATAGCCGGTGCTGATAAATGGCTCCGATTGGACATAATGCCCCTCGGGCGCTCGTTTGATGAAACCGGATTTTTCGAGAAACGCAATCGCCTTTTTGGCATCGGAGGCCGGAATCGGCGGTGCAATGCGACGTCCCAGTTCTTTAAAGTCACTATCGGTATTACCGTAAAAATAATATACGTTAAGGACCTCCCGAACCGCTGTGTAAAACCATTTGCTGTAAAATTCATACAGATTTGCATCCACTATCCGGACTTTTGAGCGTCTGGACGAGAGAATTTTCTCAAAGTAGTGTCGTTGGCGATCGTGGTTCTTAGCCTGATTGTATTGGACGAGCAAATCGAAGTATTCGGTTTGTGTTTTATTGAATTTGAACAGGCGGGCGAATTGAAATGCGGTTTCCTGTGAGATATTGCGCTTCCCATTCAGAATATTCGTGAAAAAACCCGGCGAGGAGAAGCCTACCTTCTGCGCAATGTACCGGTACGAGAAGAACGGCTTCTCACTTTTATACTCTTCGTACAGATCACGAAGGAGCTTTCGGTAATCCAGGTATTCATATATATCGACAGCCATAGAGTTTCAATCCCGTTTTTCACGTTTGTGTGACGAGTTGTCATGTATGAAGCAGTCTATACCCAAAGATACGATGCAACTCGCTCCTTCGCAACACTTTCAGCGTCATTCTGTTTTCTTGGAGAAAACGAAGAAAGATAACGGATACTGGTAAGTATATGATAATATGGGGTTTACATATGAATTAGGAAGGTGACCGGATTCCAGATCTGAGGTCGTCCGCGGCACGTTACGCCCTGTGTTGGAAACGTGTGTTTTTCATGCTGTTTCCTCTCGACCGGCCGGCTGTACGAATGCGCCCGGTTGGGCTAGTCTTGGGTAGGTTTGATGTGATCGGCAGAGGATGTAATCGGTATCTCGCCAGGGTCAGTTCGGAAACACCCGTTTATCGAGTCCCGAACTAACTTCGGGAAGATGAATCCCCTGTTTCCGGCCGAAAACGGGCACCATTCCGATGTGTTATCGGGACTCGGCGTCCGTTTTCGAGGGTTTTCGGACAGGCACTATCTATGGGGCAACGGGTGGCTGAGACTGACCTGTCGGACCACTCATGTCGAATTTTTCAGTCTTGAGAACCGGCACTGAATGTAGTGAGTGCCTGCCACCCTCGGTGTCCTGTTAGAAACCTATGCCGAACTCGATGCCTAGTTCGAATGGACGGGTATCTTCCTTGGGAGGATTGCCGGGTATCTCTTCGGCTTCCTCATACCCATAGGAATACCTGGTTGTTGACGGCTTTCCGGTCGTGAGCTCGGCGGCATTGTAGCCAAATTTGAAATTTACAAACGCACGCATACTGGTAGTACGCGGGAAAGATGCCCCAAACTGTACGAACGGAAGGATGCCGATTTGGGGACCCTCGCTTGACGCGATGGAACCGATGTTGAGGAATGGCGACACTCCAAGACCGGTGTATAGGCCGAATGCGCCGGGAGTCAGAAAATAACTGCCCCCCATTTCCATCTGGACTCCTCCGTAGATCCGTTTGTCGTCGGAACCGAGTTCGGTCGGGATTTTGGCATTGACCCCAAGCTCGAAGAAAAACTTCTCGGATTCCATACGGTGGTTGTATCCGATTGTGGCTATGTTTGAAAAGACAAAATCCTGGTAAACCGGCTGAAACACGCCGACTTTGATGCCCTTGTGGCTTTCGGTGAAGAGCTTATTTCGCTGCATCCCCTCGCGTCGGGTGACGTTTTCCGGCCCCCTGACCGCGTCGGCCGAAACTCCGCGATGAAGAGCTTTTGCAATTCGATCGGTTGATTCCTCGATGTCACCGTAGGTGACGAGGGTCATTTCTACCTGGTGTATTCTGTCGCCGTTTCTGCCTCTTCGGGTTACCGTCACTACCGTCTTGTGATCGTCCAGCAGTTTCTGATCGTCGATTACTTCATCATCGTCTTCATCGGGATCAAGCTTGACGATGATCGTCTGGTTTTGGCCTTCGAGGCCCTGCAGTTCGTATCTGGTTTTTTCCGTCCGGCTGAGGTACAAACCCACGGCTTCGATCTCAAGGTATTCGTCCGCGTTGAGCCTCCGGGCTGCTTCAACCAGGGTTGTGCTGTCCGACACGGCCCGACGGGCGGCATGTGGAGCGAGTACTTCGCCTTCGACCAAATTTCGGTATTTGGTTGTCAGAAGCATCCCGAACGCGTCGAGAAAGCTCTGGTCGGTATTTACTCCGTGCGGGGGAAAAACGGCGATTGTTTTCTCGGCGGAAACGCTGAGCGTTACGGACAGTACGGTTGCGAGGAAGAGAATGCGCATGATACGCCTCCTGGAAAGTTTGTTGTGACGTTAACGACCTCTCCCGGGAGCCACAGCGGTATTCCCCGGGCTACAGTTCACGGTATTGCAGACGAACACATATACCGCATAAACAAAATATATTGGTGCACATCGTGACGGGAAGAACGCAGGCGCAAAAGCTCAATTCTCATCGGGCGAGGTAGATTCCGGTGAATAACGGAACCGTGAGAATCGAGCAGAGGAAACTTGCGATCAGGAATTGTGATGCCGCGCTTTCGTTTCCTCCCTCCCGTTGCACCATAAGCGGGACTGACGTCAGGGGTGGGGCCGCACTCTGCAAAAGGAGAAGGATACCTACATCGGAAGAAATCTGCAGGTGTGTAAGTGCAAAGAGCGTTAGTCCCGGATACAGAAGGTTCTTTGCTCCGAGAAATACGGCCGTTTCTCTGAGGTACACGTTACCCGAGGCACCTTTGAGATCAAGAAAGAGGCTTCCCCCGATTACGATAAGAATCAGCGGGAGGGCCATCCGTCCCAGGAGATCCGTGATCTGCAGTACCAGGCTCGGCACTGCGTTTTTCCACCCTGAAAGGCTCAGGCCGACTGCGAGAATGGTGGCTATGAGCATGGGACTGACGATTCGACGCCACTGCAGCCCCATCCCGGGGGAATCTTTTCGTCTGAAAAACAGCGGAATTGTCCCAAAGAAGAAGGCGGAGAAAAACAGGTTGAACAAAAAGTGATCGACTATGTGGCTCGAGTCGGCGCCATAGAGTTGGGACAGAATAATCAGAGGAAAGAAGACGGCGTTCTGGTAAAAAAGCGACAAACGAAATTCTTTTCGCAGATCCGCCCGAACAATACGGCAGATAAGCGTCGAGAGAAGCCACGATCCGGCGGTAAAAAGGAACCACCACAGAGGCAGCAGTACCCAGCCGGGGCGAGCCTGAGGGGAAAAACGCTTGAAAATGTCCGTGAATACCATTGCGGGCAGAGCAACATCCAGCACCAGGGGCAACAGAGCGCCGAGAGCAACTTCGGGCACTACTTTCCGGGCCGCCAGGTAAAACCCCAGCAATCCGACGCCAAGCAGAATGAGCGTGGCCTCAAGTACCGTCATGAAAACCGATAGATCAAACATCGCCTGTTTCTTTTCCTGAACAACTGTGTCTTACTTTTTTTCGGTCGATGGCATTTCGGCACATGCACCGCACCTCTCAACGCGTGCCGGTACTGCGCATCACCTTCATTATCCGTGGAGAAAAATAGGAAATGGGGCGGATGCTCAAGATGAAATCTTCTGCGTCACGTTACGCACATCAGGCATTTTGCACCATTTGGACCTACAGGCTCAGATATCGCGGGTCCGACATGGACATTACGCATTCCCTCTGATTCCGGAGGACCGGATCTCGATAGCACTCAATGCTTTCCCCCGCCAGACACTCTCGGCGCCGGCATGATCTATGCATGACGGGTAACTCCGAAGATACGTACAATGGCAGCTACATGTATATTTGTAGCCTGTGTTTGAGAACATCACTTAACGTAATTGGGAGGTTTTCTCATGTTGACCCAGCGTATGGAAGAGGCCCTTGTAGGCCAGGTGAACAAAGAAATGTATTCGGCGTACCTCTATATGGCAATGTCTTCGTATTGTGAATCCAAGGGGCTAAAAGGGTTTGGGAACTGGTTTATGGTCCAGTATCACGAAGAGATGCTTCATGCGATGAAGATCTATGAGTATGTGAATCGTCAGGGGGGGCGAGCCGTTTTGAAGGCGCTTGCGGAACCGCCGAGTGAATTCGGTACTCCGCTCGACATGCTGAAAAAGACCCTCGAACATGAGCGGTTCATAACAAAATCAATTAATGAGCTGGTCGATCTTGCGATCGAAGAAAAGGACCATGCAACACAGATATTCCTCCAGTGGTACGTGACCGAGCAGGTGGAGGAAGAGGAAAACGACAACGACATAATTGCTCAGCTTGAGTTGATCGGAGACAGTAAGCAGGCGCTCTTGATGTTGGATAAGGATCTGGGCGCACGCATTACCCACGTACCAACCGACTTCAGCAAAGGGATAGAATCGGCAATGAAGGCCGGCGGCGAATAGAAGTACGTTTGCACGCTTTGGGTAAATTATACAAGCACAATGGAGGAGTTGCATGAGCGACGTCTGGGAAACCGCGAAAAGTATGGAGCTTGAAGGGGAAAAGTATTACAGGGATTTGGCTGCAAAGACTTCCGTTCAGGCCTTGAAGGGCGTTATGGAAAAGCTTGCGGAGGAAGAACGTAAGCACTATGAGTTCTTTGACGGACTTCAGAAAAAGTCGGGACCTGCGGAAATGAAGTCGGATAACACTCTGGCTGCCGCAAAAAATATGCTTCAGAAGTTCGCGGCCGAATTCGAATCCGCTCCACCGATTGAGGAAGCCGCGGACGTGTACCAGAAGGCCATGGAGATGGAGAACGAAACGGTGGCCGTGTACAAAAGGGCGCTTGAAGAGGCTGAAGACGAAAAAACGCGAGCATCGCTTGAGACTATTATCGAAGAAGAAAAAAAGCATGCCCGCATTGTAGAGAATATTGTCGAGCTTGTTCGTGCACCTCAGCAGTGGGTTGAAAACGCCGAGTTCAATAAGCTCGAATCGTACTAAGTCGTATTCTGTCCGGTTCTCTTTTGGGAGGTCCGGGTGACATGGGCGCTGTATCCGTAAGCTTTTATTGTGGTGCAGTGCCTTTTTTTCTGTCCGAGGTACGAGCGTTTCACTTGTATGAAGTGCCGGGGGAGTCAGTAGTTTCGGAAACGGTGGTCCTGGTGCCCGTGTATCTGAGGTCAGTGGTTTTTCCGGATTTTACCGGAGGGGAGAGATGGCGGCACGGGGTCGTGACCAAAACCGCCGAACGGTCTGCATCGGAGAAGGCGCCGTACCGTAAGCCGGGCGCCTTGAAGCACTCCGTGATGCCGAAAGGCGTCGAGTGCATAGTGAGAACAGGTGGGAGTAAAGCGGCAGGTATGCGGAAAAAACGGGGATATGAAATTCTGATATGCCCGGATTCCCAGGACGGCGGGAAGAACCGCTATGTCCTTGATTCCGCCGGATTTTTTCTGCATCGTGAACACTCCCGTGTCGGTGTTCTCCACCTGTTTCTATACCAACATACTTTGCTAAAAATTACGTTTTGAACATAGATAGAGTAACGATATGACTCGAAAAGATACTCTGGAAAAAGCGGCCGGAGACCGAATCCTGATACTTGACGGTGCCATGGGGACTATGGTGCAGAAGCACGGTCCCACTGAATCGGATTATCGAGGCCGTCGATTTGATGGACATTCACGGGAGCTGAAAGGTAACACTGATGTCCTCACCCTTACTCAGCCCGAGCTGGTGAAGCAGATCCATCGTGATTTCCTCCTGTCTGGTGCCGATATGATCGAAACGAACACTTTCGGCGCTAATGCAATATCGCAGGCGGACTACAATCTGGAAGGGGTCGTCCGAGAGATGAACCTTACAGCCGCCCGGATAGCGCGTGAAGCAGCGGATGAGATCTCTTCTTCGGACAAACCCCGGTTTGTCGCCGGTGTTTTGGGACCGACAAACAGGACGCTTTCCATATCACCGGATGTGAATAATCCCGGATATCGCAGTGTCTCGTTTGAGCAAATCGCGGGCGCGTATCGGGAGGCCGCGCGAGGCCTTATCGAAGGAGGCGCCGATCTTTTGCTTATCGAAACGGTTTTTGATACCCTTAACTGTAAAGCCGCGCTATGGGGTATCGAAGAAGCGTTTGAGAGTGTGGGCAGCAAGCTACCAATAATGATTTCCGTCACGATAACCGACGCGAGTGGGCGAACGCTGTCGGGACAGACCGCTGAGGCATTCTACTATTCGATTGCCCATGCCGATCCGTTCAGTGTGGGGCTGAATTGTGCTCTGGGTGCCGAGGATCTTCGGCCGCACGTCGAGACGTTGTGCAGAATTGCCGAGTGTCGGGTGAGCGTTCATCCCAACGCCGGACTTCCCAACGAAATGGGCGAGTACGAGGATACTCCGGAGAATATGGCGTCGGTGCTTGGAAGCATTGCCGATGAAGGCTGTCTCAACATTGTTGGCGGCTGTTGTGGAACGACTCCCGAGCATATTGCGGCCATCTCCGAGCGTGTTTCTCCAGTCCGGCCGCGAGAGATTCCGGAACGAAGCCCACGCTTGAGGCTCAGTGGACTGGAGCCCCTGGTAATCGGGCCCGACTCGCTGTTCGTAAACATTGGAGAGCGCACCAATGTAGCCGGTTCGGCAAAGTTCCGCCGGCTCATCTCCGAACAGGACTATGAGGCCGCTCTGGAGGTTGCTCGTCTGCAGGTGGACGGCGGTGCTCAGGTGATTGATGTAAATGTCGACGATCCCATGCTGGATGCGGTTTCGGTGATGGGGACGTTTCTGCAGCTGGTAGCCTCCGAACCCGATATTTCCCGCGTGCCGGTAATGGTTGATTCGTCTCGGTGGGAAGTGCTCGAAACAGGGCTTCAACGCCTCCAGGGCAAGGGCATTGTTAATTCGGTCAGTCTCAAAGAGGGGGAGGAGCCGTTCCTCAACCATATCAGAACTGCTCGTCGATATGGTGCGGCGGTTGTCATTATGGCGTTCGACGAAGCCGGTCAGGCGGATACGATCGAACGACGTATGGCGATTTGTGAACGTGCGTACCGACTGGCGGTGGATACGGGGCAATTCCCACCGCAGGATATCATTTTCGATCCGAATGTATTTGCCGTGGCAACGGGAATCGATGAGCATAGAAACTATGCACTGGACTTTTTTGAAGCGACAAAGCAGATAAAACAGAAGCTTCCCCATGCGCATATCTCCGGTGGCGTAAGCAACGTGTCGTTTTCGTTCAGGGGCAACAATGCAGTCCGGGAGGCCATGCATGCGGTCTTCCTGTATCATGCAGTTCGGGCCGGAATGGATATGGGAATTGTCAATGCCGGTCAGATAGTGGTATATGAAGAGATACCATTGGAACTACGGGAGCATATTGAGGACGTTGTCCTGAATCGTCGAGAGGATGCCACGGATCGTCTGGTGTCCTTTGCGGAAACGGTCAAAGGCGGGGCGGCAGCCGCCGGCCCCGATCTTTCGTGGCGTGAGCAGCCGGTTGGCGACCGCTTGGTTCATTCGCTTGTAAAAGGGCTGACCGAATATGTTGAAGAGGATGTGGAGGAGGCTCGGAAAGCTTCCGATCGCGCACTCCACGTGATCGAAGGGCCGCTCATGGACGGCATGAGAAGAGTCGGTGAACTCTTCGGTGCCGGGAAGATGTTTTTACCGCAAGTCGTAAAGAGTGCGAGGGTCATGAAAAAGGCGGTTTCTCGATTGATCCCCTATGTGGAACAGGAGAACGCCGGCGAAGTGTCCGAAAACAACGGTCGAATCGTACTTGCAACGGTCAAAGGCGACGTTCACGACATCGGGAAGAACATTGTAAAGGTTGTGCTGCAGTGCAACAATTATGATGTACACGACTTGGGGGTCATGGTCCCCGCGGCCGACATTGTGCGGGCGGCAAAAGAACTGAAAGCCGATATCGTGGGACTGAGCGGCCTGATCACCCCTTCTCTGGAAGAGATGATTACGGTGGCCGGGGAGCTGCAGCGCAACGACATCAGGGTACCGCTGCTTATCGGTGGGGCAACGACCTCCAAAACGCATACGGCCGTAAAGATCGAACCGCATTACGACGGCCCGGTCATTCATGTCTCCGATGCGTCACTTGCTTCCGGGGTAAGTGCTTCGGTACTGAATCGCGGAACGCATGACGAGTACGTGGCGGCTGTGCGAGCGGAATACGAAGCCATTCGTGAAAAACGGGCGGGCGGGGAGAATACGTCCGAGCTGCTTTCCCTTGAAGAAGCCCGGTCACGGCGCGTTGGGATACACTGGGCCGCCTACGAGCCACCAGTTCCAAATCGTCCGGGCATAACGGTTTTTGATGACTATTCGCTGGAGGAGATCGCGCAACGAATAGACTGGACTTTTTTCTTCAAGGCCTGGGATCTGGAGGGACGATATCCCTCTATTCTGGAGGACGCAAACGTGGGCGAACAGGCGCGACGGTTGTTGGAGGAGGGGCGGGATTTTCTTTCGGTGATTATTCATGAGAAACGTTTGCAGGCCGCGGGGATACTGGGAATTTTCCCCGCCGTTGCCGAACGGGATGATATACATCTGTACCGCGATGAAGATCGGAATGAATCGGCTTTTTCGATCCACACGCTTCGTCGGCAGGTTCCTGTCGCACCAGATCGACCGCTCCCCGCACTTTCCGATTTCGTTGCTCCCCGATCGAGTGGAAAAACCGATTATGTGGGCTGCTTTGCGGTGACCGCCGGGATCGGATTATCGGATCTGGTGAAGGAGTTTGATGCAAAGGGAGACGACTACGGCGCCATTATGGCCAAAGTGCTTGCCGATCGGCTGTCTGAGGCCTTCGCGGAGCGGTTGCATGAACGGGTGCGCAAGGAGTTCTGGGGGTACGCTCCCGACGAGCATCTGGACAACAAAGCGCTCTTTTCGGTAAAGTATCGGGGGATTCGTCCCGCTCCCGGCTACCCGGCCTGTCCCGACCATTCGGAAAAGTTCCCGCTGTTCGATTATCTAAACGTTACCGACCGAATCGGAGTTCGGCTAACCGAGACTGGTGCCATGGATCCACCTGCCTCGGTATGCGGGTATTATTTCGCCCATCCGGACTCTCGGTACTTTGCGGTCGGCAAAATTGGACGCGATCAACTGGAAGATTATGCAGGACGAAAAGGAATGTCGGTGGGTGAGGCGGAATCGTGGTTGAATACAAACCTGGGCTGAACGGTTGTCTCACCCGGAATCGTTCTGTCAGGTACCAATGAAAAGCAGTCGTGGAGTATTGTGCTCTGAAAGGTAGAAGGTTGTTCGTATGGATGTAATGAACGACAATGTTCTTCTGGCATTTGGCTTGACCCTTTTTGCCGGGTTGTCTACCGGTATCGGCAGCGCCCTTGCATTTTTTGCACGGCGCACCAATACGCGGTTTCTCTCGTTGTCGCTGGGTTTTTCCGCCGGCGTGATGGTGTACGTTTCGTTTGTTGAGATTTTCTTCAAGGCAAAAGATTCACTTGTCGGCGAGCTTGGAGAACGAATGGGCACGCGAATGACCGTGTTGTCGTTTTTCGGCGGGATGGCGCTGATCGCGCTGATTGACAAACTCATTCCCAAAGTTGAGAATCCTCACGAGATGCGTAAGATTGAGGATATCCAGGAGGGCGGTACTGCGAAAACAAATCATCCCTCGAGTGATAAGCTCTTGCGCATGGGAGGTTTTACAGCTCTTGCCATTGGTATTCACAATTTCCCCGAAGGCCTTGCCACCTTCACCGCCGCCCTGAGCGATCCGGCGCTGGGTATTTCAATTGCCGTTGCTATTGCAATTCACAACATTCCGGAAGGAATAGCCGTTTCGGTGCCGGTGTATTACGCCACCGGCAGCCGGAAACAGGCATTCAAGTATTCGTTTCTCTCCGGCGTATCCGAACCGGTTGGAGCGCTCATCGGATACCTCGTATTGCGCCCCTTCTTTAACGATCTGGTATTCGGGGTACTTTTTGCGTCGGTGGCGGGAATAATGGTCTTCATATCATTCGATGAATTGCTTCCGGCGGCGCAGGAATACGGCGAACACCATCTTTCGATTTACGGTCTTATTGCCGGAATGGTTGTTATGGCGGTTAGTTTGTTGATGTTTGTTTGATGGTTCGGGGTTCGAGGTTCGGGGTTTGACGGTTGACGGTTGACGGTTGACGGGTTAACGGGTTAACGGGTTAACGGATTAACGGATTAACGGATTAACGGATTAACGGTCTTCGGAAACCGGCTGCTTCGTTGTCTGCCTCTCCCGACCAATGACGGCC
>CAZEMW010000052.1:8590-10739 GCA_964513105.1 uncultured Fibrobacterota bacterium | reverse complement strand
GGATATACAGGATGTTAAAGAGATCGGCAGTGATGTTCAGGTCACCGATATTCCACATGCGCCGTCCGGAATACGTGGGTATATGAATATTCGGGGTCAAATCCATCTGGTAATCGACCTTAGAACCCTGTTCGGATTTGAGCAGGTGGATGTCGCCCCAGACACAAAGGTTATCATTTTCAAACCTTGTGTTGACGAGCCTTTTGGGGTACTGGTTGATCAGGTGGCGGATGTGGTTGAGGCCGGCGAAGGCGATCTCGTTGAGCGCAGAAACGGTGAGAACGCGGATGATGCTCCGGATGCAGAAAACCGAAAGGCTCCCAAATCCCTCTCAATGGGAGTGACGAAGCTGAAATACGAATTGATGATCATCCTCAATGCACGCGGCATTCTCGATGCCGTTCGTACGCAAGAGGTGAGCATGGTGTAGGGTATTCGTTCTTCGCCGGAAGGGGTGAATCGTTCATACGGCCTTTTGGGCCATAGTGTAGGCCGGCAGACGTCACAATGTGAATGCAGTTGAACTGTCGAAACGCAGGATTGGATATTGGTGTTCGGGTTGAAAGGAGTCCTCAATGAAAGTACTGTCTCAATTTACAATTCGAGCGAAATTGCTCGCCGCGGCGATCCTGTCGACGCTCCTTATACTAGCGGTGGGCATGGCCGGTTTTTCGGCGATGAACCAGATGCAGATAAGGAGAGAAAAAGTAGAGAGGCTGGAGGCTGCGGATTTCTCCTTGATGCAGCGGGAAATTGACCATCTCCGATGGGCTCTGGAGGCCGGTGAGTTTCAGTCGGATGAAAGCATCACGGATATTGACGCGGAAGAGGATCCGTCACAGTGCGCTTTCGGTAAGTGGTACTATGGGGAGGGACGAAGTCGACTCGAGAAGGAAATTCCCGAAGTCGTAGAGGCCCTGACCCACATAGAGGACCCCCATGCTCTTCTACATGAATCCGTTACTACTATCGAAGAGCATTTGAGCAGAGGTGATGAAGGCCGACGCGAGGCTCTTGCATACTATCACGATCATACCGCCGGACGTCTCGCGGATGTGCAGGAACGCCTGAAAAAGATCCGGGCCACGATTCACGCGAAGGTAGAAGAGGTAGAGGCTGAAGCGGTTGAAGCACAAGGACGATCAAAAGTGAAGCAGCTCATTCTTATCGCCGTTTTCGGCATCGTTGGAATTGCGATCATGCTGATCATTGCGCGAAGTATCACGAATCCCATACGACAAGTTACTGATTTGCTGAGGGATATTGCCGAGGGGGAGGGTGATCTTACTCGTCGGCTGGACGACGGCGGCAAAGATGAGATGGCTCAACTCTCGCGCTGGTTCAATCGTTTTGTAGAGAACATTCGAGCGATAATGGGGCGAATCAGCGAGACAACACAAGTTCTGGCAGGGTCCTCGGAAGAGTTGTCGGCGGTATCCGGAGAGCTTCTCGGCGGCTCGGGAGATCTGACAAACCGAGCAACCTCGGTCGCGAGTACTACCGAAGAGATGTCGACGAATATCAACACTATGGCTTCGGCTGTCGAAGAAATGAGTGTGAATGCCGGTTCGGTTGCGGCGGCGGCCGAGCAGATGTCGCAAAACATGAATGCGGTTTCCAGCGCGGTCGAGGAGATGTCGGTCTCGATAAATGATATCGCGAAGAACGCACAGGAAGCCCGGGGGGTCTCGGAACAATCGAAAAGCATGTCGGTGAATGCAACCGATACTATGGGTAAATTGGGCGACGCGGCCAAGGAAATCGGCAAAGTGACTCATGTTATTAAGCGAATTGCCGAGCAGACAAACCTCCTTGCCCTGAATGCAACAATAGAAGCCGCTTCGGCGGGTGAGGCCGGGAAGGGATTCGCGGTGGTGGCAAATGAGATCAAGGAACTGGCCAACCAGAGCGCACAGGCGGCCGAAGATATTGCTTCACGAATCGAAGGAATGCAGGATAATGCCTCGGATGCGGTGAAGGTGATTGACGATGTCTCAGGGATAATTGCTAGAATTGGAGACGCCGTCATGGTGATTACTCAGTCGGTCGAACAGCAAACCAGCGCCTCGAACGAGATCTCCGCCAACGTGGTACAGGCATCGAACGGTGCGCGGAACATCGCGAGTTCTATCGCCGAGGTGGCCAAGGG
>CAZEMW010000052.1:0-8580 GCA_964513105.1 uncultured Fibrobacterota bacterium | reverse complement strand
CATCGAGTATTGCCGGCGTGAGCAAAACCGCTTCGGATTTCAATGGCGGTGCACAACAAATAAACAGCTCTTCCGAAGAGCTGGCCAGAATGGCGGGGGACCTGAAAAGCATTGTCGGAAAGTTCAAAATCTAAAGCACTGTGGAGGGAACAATCATGGATGTCGCTTACGTAAATCCATTTATCCGGGCGGCGGTCGACACATTCAAAACAATGTTGGGATGTGATTTGCAAATTGGGAAACCGGAGCTGAAAAACGATGCGGTGCATAGCTATGACATTTCAGGTGTCATTGGGCTTTCCGGTGAAGCCCAGGGAGTTATCTCAATGAGTTTTCCCGAAGATGTTGCCATGAAAGTGGTATCGCTGCTTATCCAGACTCCGGTAACCGAAGTGAATGCGGATGTCACCGACGGTATCGGAGAAATTGCCAATATTGTAGCGGGTAACGCGAAGCAGTACCTTGTTGAGTTTGCGCTGACACTATCACTGCCGAATGTGGTTGTGGGAAAAGGCCATCGGATAGCCGTGCAACGGGATGTGAAAACAATCGTTCTTCCGTTGACATCAGAGCACGGAGAATTCGCTATGGAAGTGGCACTGAAGACGAATTGATCCGATTTTTTCAAGATTGGATCGGGAGGACCGTATGAAAGTGCTTATCGTTGATGATTCCGGCACTATGCATAAGATTATCAAGAATCAGCTTTCCAACCTGGGCATCGACGACACTATTGAAGCGTTCGACGGTGAGGACGGACTTGCGAAGCTTGAGTCGGAGATGCCGGTGGATGTGGTTTTGCTTGATATCAATATGCCGAAAATGGACGGCATGACCATGCTCCGAAAAGTACGTGCCGAACAGCGGTACAGCACCGTCAAAATTGTGATGGTAACTTCTGAGTCGGAAAAGGCCAAAGTTCTTGAGGCGATCCGTGCCGGAGCCAATGACTACATCGTGAAACCGTTTCAAGCGGCGGATTTCAAAGAACGACTGAAGAAATCGTAAGAATGAGTACCATCAAAGTCCTGATAGTAGACGATTCCCTGATATTCCGGCATGCCGTGCAGGAAACCCTTGCCGGAGAAACGGGAATAGAAGTTGTCGGTTCCGTGAGAAACGGGCAGAAAGCTATGGAGTTTCTCCAATCCGCTCATGCCGATGTCGTGACATTGGATCTTGAGATGCCGGAGATGGACGGCCTGGCAACGCTGAAGGCGATACAGCAGCGAAATTCCCAGTCCGGTGCACGGAGAATCGGGGTGATTATGCTGTCGGCTCACACGCGAAAAGGAGCGGACACTACATTGAGAGCTCTGGAACTCGGAGCCTTTGACTTCATACAGAAGCCGAACTCATCCTCGGAAGAGGAAAGCATCGCACTGCTCAAACGCAGTCTCCTTCCCAAAATTCTTCATTTCGGTACTACGCAAATCCTTATTGCGGGAAGAAAGCCGGACTCTCGTGAGGTTTTTCCGGCCGGCATGCCGGCAAAAGAGCACGGCACACGAGCGGGAGGTACGGTGGTCTCGCCGAGGAAAACAGACGTCATTGCAATCGGCGTGTCAACCGGAGGACCGAAGTCACTCTCCGAAATGCTTCCACTCCTCTGTGAGCGTACCGATGCCCCCATCCTTATTGTTCAGCACATGCCACCAACTTTCACGACATCACTTGCCGAGAGCCTCGATAAAAAATGTCGACACAAAGTGAAAGAGGGGAAAGCCGGAGACTCTGTCACACACAACACGGTGTTCATTGCGCCCGGAGGGGTGCATATGGTGGTTCGCAAATCGGGAACGGAGGTGACGGTCGGAATAAATTCCCAACCGCCCGAAAACGGCTGCCGTCCGTCGGTCGACGTATTATTCCGGTCTGTAGCCGCCGCCTACTCGCGGAACATCACCGCCATTGTCATGACCGGAATGGGAAACGACGGCTCCAATTCTCTGCGAGCACTCAAACGAAACGGTGCACGGATTATCGCACAGGACGAAGCTTCTTCTATTGTATGGGGAATGCCCGGATCGGCGGTGAAAACCGGCTTGGTGGATGAGGTCCTGCCGCTCTTGAACATTTCCAAAGCCGTTGGGTAACGGCTTGTCGACGCCTGATGTAAAACAATGCTCTGGAGAAAAAATGGAATTATCAGATTCGGATTTTGAACGCATAAGCGGATATGTTCATCAGATATGCGGGATTGCGTTGAAATCCGACAAGAAGTATCTTGTCGAGCAGCGTTTAGAGTCGGTGGCCACTGGGCAGAATTGTCGTAGCTTCAGCGAATTCGCGCAGGTGATTTCGTGTTGTGCGGACAATACGCTACGTGATCAGATCATTGCCGCTATTACGACAAATGAAACGTCCTTCTTTCGTGATAAGCATCCATTCCTGCTTTTCCGAAATCATATTCTTCCCCGGTTGATTTCCACCGCCGAATCGCGTGCCTCCAGAGTCCCTACCAGACGCGGCGCAAAGGTCTCGATCCTTTCTGCCGGCGCATCGACCGGACAGGAACCGTACAGTTTGGCCATACTGATACATGAAGCAATGCAGTTTCGCGGCAAAGACGGGCTCATACCCGATGATTTTGCCATTTTGGCAACCGATGTTTCATCTCGGGCTCTCGCAAAGGCGATAGCGGGGGAATACAACGAGATGGAAATCGGGCGGGGGCTTTCCGATCTACAAAAAGCGCTTTATTTCACAAAAATTGGACAGATATGGTCGATAAAAGACGACATCCGGCGAATGGTCGAGTTCAGGAAGACCAACTTTGTGCAACCATTTTCTCACCTTGGAGCGTTTGATCTTATCTTCTGTCGAAATGTATTGATATATTTCGATGACGAACGAAAGAGAAAGATTTTGGAGCAGTTTCACAGCATGTTGCCGGAAAAAGGAATCCTGGTCCTCGGTGCGAGCGAGAATGCATACGGGTACGGCGCTCTGTTCGAATCACACAGCGTCGAGGGTAGCATTTACTACGTGAAAAATGATTGACCTACCATTGTGGAACTCGTACTACAGAGTCTCGCTCGGGAATCATCGCGCACGCCTTTCAGTGCTGAGAACACGGACTCCGTACGCCATAAGGTCTACTTTGCCTGATATCGTTGTGCATTCGAGCAGATCAGTATATTCTTTCGCGTCGAGTCCGACTGTCCGGACGTCGGTCGCAAAATTCATCAGGAACAAGAAATCGTGGGTATCGTTTGAGCGCCTTGTGGCGCTTACCCCTTCCGGAAGCGGGTGATTCAGTACCGGTTGCAGGTCACAGAGCTGTACGAGTTTGTGATATAGATCGTACAGAAACCTGGGCTCCGTTTTTCCGGCAATGTAGAAGGCTTTTCCTTCACCAAATCGATTTACGGTAAGGGCCGGTCGACCCGAATAGAAGTCATCTCCGTAGCCGGCAAGGACATCTGCCTTTTCCGCATGAATCAGCGCACAAAGGTCGTGTATGCGGTATCCCGCCTGAAGATCGAGCTCATTGTCGTCCGTCATCATCAAACGATTCGTTTTTCCCGCTGGGAGCGCATCCGTTTCTTCATCCCAGATGCCGAATACCTCCCGGAGACCGCCGCCGGGTGCTCCGCCAAGGAATGCCAATCCGTTCTCATCGACAATACCCGACCAGTAGGTCCCTACAAGCGTTCCACCGCGTTTCACAAAGTCGGCAAGTCGTTCGGCAACTTTCGGACGAAGAGAGAACAACAGGGGAGCGATCAGGAGGGAATACTGAGAAAAATCGGTTTGTTGATCGATAATATCTACCGGCACTCCGAGGCGGTGAAAAGGGGCATAATGCCCGACAGCCGTTTCTTCGTATTTTAGTATGCCCTTTCCCAACGCGCGAGTCGACTGTAGAAGCCAGTTGTTTTCCCAGTCAAAAATCAGTGCAACTTTGGGCCGAATCGTTGCGCCGACAACCGGGGAGAGTTTTTCGAGTACGCGACCTACCGCGGACACATCGCGGAATACACGAGTGTTTTCATGTCCGGCGTGATCGACAACCGCGCCGTGAAACTGTTCTCCTCCTCCACGTCCCTTGCGCCACTGGAAATACTGCACGGTATCACTTCCATGCGCGACCGCCTGGAGCGAGGAAAGCATGTGCATTCCCGGTCTCTTGAGCGTACAGAACTCCTGCCATTGCACCGCGCTGGGAACGCTTTCCATTAGTATGAACGGACGACCACGCTTGAGACTCCGATGAAGATCCATGAAAAAGCCCGTTGTGACGGCTGTTTCGATATCGTCGCCGCAATGCCAGGGCGGATAGCTGTCGACCGAGACTATGTCGAGGTGCTGTGCGAATTTTGCGTAATCCAGTGAGTAGAAATGAGGCATGAAGTTGGTTGTGACGGGTGTCTCGGGAGCAAGTGCACGCAATGGTTGCGATTCTGTGAGGAAAAAATCAATGGTCTGATCGCTGCTGAATCTTTTCCAATCGACATTCATACCAACAATGGATCCGTCTATCGCGGTAATCTGCTCCCACTCGGTGAAGGTGTGGCTCCAGAAACGTGACCACCACGCACGATTAAGCTTGTTCAGATCTCCGTCGTACTTGTTTTTTAACCACTCGCGAAAAGCGCTCATGCACAAATCACAGTGGCAGGGATCCCCGTTGTACTCGTTCGAAACGTGCCACACGAGTAAGGCTGGATGATCTCTATACCGCTCCGCCAGTTTGGTGTTGATTGCTACACACTTCTCACGATAGACCGGCGATGTGCGACAGTGATTGTGGCGGCCTTTATGCGGTTGGCGAATTCCATCAGACCCGACTCGCCTGATTTCGGGATATTTCAGGGACATCCAAGCCGGTTTCGATCCACTCGGTGTCGCAAGCATTGCATAAATCCCGTTTTCCGCCAGCTTGTCCATGATCGTATCGAGCCAGTCGAAAGTGAACGTACCCTCAGTCGGCTCGACAGCGCTCCAGGAAAAAATCCCTATACTCATGGCATTGCAGTGCGCATGCTTCATCAATCGCATGTCTTCATCCCAGATTTCAGGGGTATCAATCCACTGATCAGGATTGTAATCACCACCATGAAGCATATGGGGAAACCGGGGGTTTATCGGGGAATAGGACGATTGCATGTCCACCGTTCTCTACTTGTTGGGGGGAAACTGGATCTGAAATCCGAGATTGTCGATACAAAATGAAAAAGGGCCCATCACAGTCCGGTGTAGATGAGCCCTTGGCCCTCAACCGTACACGGCAGAGGAACCCCTTCTGAGAGACAACGTTGCCGACAAGACAGGGAGCTGATGTGTTGAGAAGTACGATATGCGGTGTCGACCGCATATCATGATCAAATATAAGCGAATCGCTTAACGATGTCAATATAAAGTTTCATAACCGAGGAACTGGATGTGAATGGGGGAGATCCGGCTAAATGATATTGGCGGCATAGTGGTTGCTATGTCAAAGGAGGGGCGCTTGGCACGCCTTCTCTGCATCGAAATGTGAGTATCTACTTTTGCAGCACGGTGAAAGGCGACGGTCCTCGGCACATGTTTATGGATACCATGCGATTGGCTCGCCCGGGACGGCGAGTGATTTCATGGATCTGCACTCCGGGAAAAGGGAGGATTAGTGGAAGAGAAAAAACGTAAGAACCAAAATGATATATCACCGGCGGAAATGAGAAAAGAGCCGCGAGGAATGGGGTCCTCATGGATCTGGATTGCCCTTGCTCTGGTCATCGCGTATTTCGCCTACTCACAGTATATCGGTCAGAACCGCACTCGATTGAGTTATACGAAGTTCAAGTCTCTGGTGAAAGACGGAAAAATTGCGGAAGTCACTATCCGCGGTAATGAGGTGGGGGGCTCTTTCGAAGAACCCTACACGAACGTCACCGCCGGCGGAGATACTGCGACATACGAAACGTTCAACACGGTAAATCCGGGCTACGAGAATGAACAGCTCATGAATCTTCTGGAAAACAACGATGTTACCGTAAATGCGGAGACTGCCGACGGAATGTGGTGGGTCTGGATAGCCGTACTTATTCTTCCCTGGCTTCTAATCCTGGGGTGGGGGATGTATGTGCGGAACAAGATTTCCAAATCCATGAACGGCCGTGGAGACGGCGGCGGAGGTCTGGGCGGTGGAGGAATGGGAGGTCCCGGCGGGGGCCTGTTCGGAATGAGGAAGTCGCGGGCAAAGCGCTATCAGAAGAAGGCCGAGACCGGCGTAACCTTCAATGATGTGGCAGGTCTCGGGAACGAGAAAAAGGACCTCCAGGAGATTGTCGAATATCTGAAAAACCCCGATAAGTTCATCTCACTGGGGGCGGAGATACCGAGGGGAGTATTGCTGATGGGAGCTCCCGGAACCGGTAAGACGCTTCTCGCTCGCGCGGTAGCCGGTGAAGCGGATGTTCCGTTCTTCAGTATCAGCGGTTCGGAGTTCATTGAGATGCTTGTGGGCGTTGGCGCGTCACGAGTTCGAAACATGTTCGAAGACGCGAAAAAAGAGAAACCGTCGATAATATTCATAGATGAGCTCGATTCTATCGGCCGATCCAGGGGTGCCGGTCTCGGAGGCGGGCATGATGAGCGAGAACAAACATTGAATCAGATCCTTTCGGAAATGGACGGGTTTGAGCCGCAGGAGTCGGTTATTGTCATGGCCGCGACCAATCGTCCTGATATTCTCGATCCGGCGCTTACACGCCCCGGAAGATTTGACCGTCGCGTTGTGATCAATCCACCGGAGCGTCCGGTCCGGAAGAAAATCCTGGAAATTCATACCCGGAAGGTGCCCTTGGAAAACGTCGATCTCGACACGATCGCCGGCAGAACGGTAGGGTTTACCGGAGCAGATCTCAGAAGCCTGGTCAATGAGGCTGCGTTGCTTGCGGGACGTCGGGATAGGAAGACAATCGGCACCGATGAGTTTGATGAAGCTATCGACAAAGTCATGCTTGGGCGTCGTCAGGAGAGCAAACTCAATGATGAAGAGAAGAGAGTCGTTGCGTATCACGAGGCCGGCCATGCGATGGTGGCAAAGCTGCTTCCCAATACCGATCCGCTCCAGAAAGTCACCATCATACCACGTGGTCGCTCGCTGGGCGCAACTCAGCAAATACCGGAACTCGATCGACACAATTATGACCGGGATTATCTCTTTTCTCGTATAGCCGTTATGCTGGGCGGTCGAGCTTCGGAACGGCTCGTGCTTGACAGCTTCACCAACGGGGCCGCCAACGATTTGCAGGAAGCTACCAAGCTGGCACGCAAGATGGTGTGTCGTTGGGGCATGAGTGAACGGTTGGGCCCGGTCACCTTTTCGCAGGGCCAGGATCAGGTTTTCCTCGGGAGAGAAATCGCTCAGGACAAAGACTACAGCGAGAAAACCGGTGAAGTAATCGATGAAGAAATCCAGAGGATACTTACCGAGATGGAGAAAAGAGCTTCCGCAGTACTAAGTGAGCATCGGGAGTCGCTGGATAAGGTGGTAGCCGAACTGATGGATCATGAGACTCTTGAAGACAAAGAAATAGAAGAAATCCTGAAAACAAACGGTCACGGCAACGGCAAGAAGAAGTGATGGTGTCGAGTTTCCGGAACTACCGATTATTCGACGAGCTCAGCGTGCGTTTCGGGGAGTTGTCGGACAGGCACTACATAGCCGACTAATGGTGACGACAACCGCGTCCTCCACTCTGAGGGGGCGCGGCCCAAACGAGGCGGGAGTAAATCCCTGTGCGGCGAACAGGTCAAGCTCAAATTGAACAAACCCCCCTTCGGGACCGATCGCCACGACTTTCGAGTGGGAAGAAGGCTGTCGAGGAAATGACTTGTCGGCGCTCGGATGTGCGACATAGCATTTCTTGTTTTTTGTCAGATTCGGAACTTCGTCCTCTACGAATGGTCTAAAGAGCAGTCGTTTCTCAACTCTTGGCAGCACGGTGTCGCACCCCTGTTCCAACCCCAGGAGAAGGTACTTACGAATGGATTCGGGCGAAAGGTGCGGGCTGCTCCAATAGCTTTTTTCCACTCGGCGGGTTCTCATGATATAAATGGTTTTTACGCCCATTGCAGCCACGGACTGAAGCACTTTTCGAAGGCATTTGGGGCGGGGAAGCGCCAGAAGTAGCGTGATGTCCAGAGGGGCGGGGGGAAGCTCATTCAGTTCCACCTCCAATTCCACGCATACATTCGAAATTCCCGCAACAATTCCGTGTCCTGCCAATCCGTCCAGGAGTCCGACTCGCAGACGATCACCCACCTCGGCCCGATGCACCAGGCGAATGTGATCGAGCCGTCGATCCGTGAGACGCACCGTGGTACCCGTAATGAAATCTTCCGGAAAGAGAAGTACAAGGTTCATATTCGGTTAGACGACGCGGGTTAGCTTTTTCGAGATAGAGGGATGCCCAGTTTCTTCATTCGACGCCAGACCGTGGTCCGATCAACATTGAAATGACGGGCTACCTCGCTTTTATTCCATCCGAAGCGAGAAAGGATTTCCGTCAGTTCCTTTTTGTCGATGTTTCCAATGCTTCGTCGCGACGACTCCATCACATCCTCTCGCCCGTCGTCGGGGCACATACT
>CAZEMW010000051.1:0-10922 GCA_964513105.1 uncultured Fibrobacterota bacterium | reverse complement strand
GCCTTTTGAGGACCGGGTTGATGAGGCGCAGAAACTGGTGCTGTATCCTTTTAACTATATAGAGTCCCGAACCGAGTTCTCAAAGCTTAAACCGCATCCGGAACTCTCAACCACTACTCACTGCCTGGCGGCCCCCGGGCGTCAGTATCTCGTGTTTTCCGACAGCCTGTCCGAGTATTCGGTTGAGTTGGAAGAAGGCAACTACAAAGTTGAGTGGCTCGATCCGAAAACATACACCATCAAGGAGGGGAACGGTTTTGAGTGGAGTGGCGGTGCAAGAGTTTTCTCGATTGATGACGATTTCACCGTTTTGCTCATAACGGCGACTGATAAGGAGATTGACACTACGCCGCCGGCGGCAGTGATGGGGCTCAATGTGGGAGCGCTGTCGGATACCGAAGTAAGACTGAGGTGGGAGCCGTCGGTAGACTCTGAAAGCGGGATTGACCGCTATGTTGTATATCGAGACGGCGAAGAGGTGGCCGGGATACGTGATACCTTTTATGTAGACAGGGGACTGAGCCCCTCAACCGCGTACGAGTACACTGTTTCGGCGGTAAATGGGGACGGTCTCGAGGGGGAATTGAGTGATCCGGTCGCCGCGCAGACCCATGAGAAAAATGAAAGGCCGATGGTGAGCCTGATTGAGCCCGCCGACGGAGCGGAACTCGAGGTCGATCCGGTTATTTTTTCGGCGGTGGCACGAGATCCCGACGGCTCAGTGTTTTCGGTGGAATTTGTTGTGCTGGATGGAAACGACACGGTCTTCACGACAGCGGGCGTCGTTTCTCAGGATTCCATATGGACGGCTGAATGGCCGGAACCTTCGTCGGGGACGTTTGATTTGTCCGCATGGGCCCGGGACGACAAAGGAAAGACGGGTATCTCACAGGCCATAGGCTTCACACTCGGCCAGTCGACTGCTCGTGGTCATTTGTCCGGTCGAAAAAGACGGAGTGTGGCTATCCGTTCCGGGGGAAGGCTTTTGGCCCGTATCCCTTTTGCGGCGGACTGTCGGATAGAACTGTTCGATCTTGCGGGTCGGAAACAGGCTGAAGAAAGAATACCCGCGCAGAGCCGTTCTGTGGATATCGGAAAGCATTTGGGGGCATCCATGAAGATTGTGCGTGTGCTATCGGGAGAAACCGTGCTGTTCAGCTCCTGTGTCACCGACGTGCAGTGAGATCGGGCGGTTGCGGTGTTGTTGCCGGGTGAGCGGCTCTTTTGCAGGGACAAAAGAGCCGTTTTGCGATCGGGAGAGTGACCTACCGGACGGTTGAAACGGCAGCCGCCTCAGAAAAATTCTGGGGGAACTGAACCGCAGCGATGCTTTGAGGTCCGTTTTGGCAGCACCGAGAAACGAAATACATGAGCAGGTTTCTTCGGCACGGTTAGATTGACTGGTATGATACATAACAGTATCGAACCGGATAAATTGGGAAAAGAAAGGCTATCTGGGGCATGAACGACAATGTGAAGCAGAACAAAGCGTCTGGAGCAGTGCCGGCTTTTTTGGTGGTCATTGGTTTTATTGCCCTGACGGCATCCGTTTCAGCCGATACGAGGTTTTTCGACGGAGAAAAGAAAATCCTGATCTCGGTGCACAACACCACAATCACTTGGAATAAGCTTGAAAAAGAGTATCTTCAGCGCTACGGCAATAACGATATAGTGCTGGTGCATGAGTACACGTCCGGCTCCGGAATCGATACGGTGGACGGAGAATTCATTGTTGATCCCGACGGTTGGGCTGCGCGGGCGGATGATATCATACAGAATGCACGTGAGGCCGAAAACTGCCCGGATTGTCCCGTGATCTTCGCGGCGCAGGCCGGTACGGGTAATAACTGGGTGAGCGATCCTGACGACGCCGCCGATGTGGCATTGTCACTCGGTGAGCTGGAATTCCTCACCGACCATCTAACGGCAAGTGGCGCCGACAAAGTGCTGATAACTTCATACTCCTATGAACATTTCCACAGCCGATTTGTCCAGAACACCCCGGCGGTGTATGATGCTTTCAACAGCAATCGTTCCGACGGGGCGTATGCGATCGATTTTGTGACCCCCACTCAAGAAGATGAATACCTGGCAATGTGTGCCGATCTTATGCATGTCAACTCATATGGAAGCGCGCTTCTTTCATCCGTCTGGTTCAAAGCCATGCTTCACCTCGATGGATTGGACGTTCCGGAATGGGTGAGTACCTACCTAAAATCTGAGCGGGCTGTTGAGCAAGAGACCCGAAATGCCATGGGGTCACTCTCGGTGCGGAAAGGCCGATACAAGATTGGAGATACAATTCGCATTGAATGGCCGGATTTCGACTGCACCGAGATCGATGGAGATCCTGTCGATGTTGTCAAGGTCTGGATGTACTGGCGAGGACAGGACACTCTCTTAAAGGGAAGCTCGACGTCCTGGCTTACAATCCAGGAGGGTTACGGCTCTCGAGGAACGAAGATTGATTGCTCCGAGAAAACGGTCGAAGTACATATTACCGAGAACTCATTCCCGAAAAATTACCTCAAGCAGAGCTATGGACACCTTCCGTCGCCTTTCGTGTTTTCAATCGGATATAACTCGGTAAACTCTGCACATTGGATATCCACGAATATGGATTATGAAAACCCGACGGAGATGATCCTGCTGTACCCCGACACGGTTATCGATGAGAGCTTGCCGATTTATCCTCAGACGACCGGTTCGACCGGTGTTTCCCAAAGATTGAGAAAAGACGGGGGACCTTCGTTGTTTCGGGCTGCGCACACGCCGGTTCGGGCCGAGAAGGTTTATAATCTTCGGGGCCGGCTTTTGGAGCATGGTCTAAGAGGGCAAAGGAACAGCGACCATGGGTCGGGCATTGTTATCCTGAAGTCGGACCATGCAGTGAGGTTATACCACGGGAGCATTGAAAGGAAAGCCGAAAGGTAGAACCTGATTGTCGGGTGTTTATTGCCGATTCGAATAATACGGATGCCGTGAGTCGAATGGCCGATGAAATTGAATTCGTCTGCAATACGATGATTGACCGGGGCGCGGACAAAGTTATATGGAGCACCTATCCTCATACGTATGAATACCGCCTGTTCTGTGAGAACGGACCTGCCGTAGTTCGTGAATTCAATTCACGAGACCAC
Organism: uncultured Fibrobacterota bacterium; assembly: GCA_964513105.1. GTDB lineage: Bacteria > Fibrobacterota > Chitinivibrionia > Chitinivibrionales > CAYFVL01 > CAYFVL01. Next base: position 7,782 of record CAZEMW010000051.1, on the reverse strand, counting down.
GGGCATGTCGGCGTGGATCTTGTTACTCCGACCAATGAACGCAATGCGGATGTGCATCCGATCGTGGGGATTGGAACTTAGGCCACGACGTTCCAACATTGATTGGGAAAACCCTCAAAATATGATTCTACTCTATCAGGACGAAATTGATGAGTCGCTTCCGATTTATCCGAATCTCTCTTCGTCGGCCGAAAACCGGGCGAACCCGGAACCGCGAATTCGACGAATTCCGGCGCGAAGAATGTCTACAAGTGCGGCATTCTACAGCATTCGGGGACGACGATTGCCGAGCAGGTACCTCGATCATCGACGGGTGAGCGCAAACGGCGTTTATCTGACAGTATCGGGAGACGAGGCGGGAGGTAGCGTACAGTTGCGGCTTGATCAGGAGGCGCATCACGGCTCCCATCCAAATCGGTAGGTGCTTCGGGGACGCGGGGTTGCTCAATTCGAACAACAGATTCAAGTCGACATTCCCGGATGATGTCGGCCTTTTCATATAGCCGGTTGCCTCCCGGGAGCTCTCTGCCCTTTTCCTTCGCCGAGGCGCCCGGAATCCGCTCTTCAGGCTCTTACCTGCCGCCATTTAGATCTCCAACGCCGCCGATTGTTATTTTTCCTTCTTCAGAAGCTCCGATATTATAGAAAAGAAACTGTGCCGGTACTGTCGATGAATTGCCGGACACGGTAATCATTTACCGTACTCAGAAAAGAATGCTACGTATGCCGGTTTCCGACTACAGAGTCCGTTTGGCCCAGTTGCGAGAAAACCTTGAACGAATCTGCGCAAAGGCGCATCGATCGCCGGATTCGGTGCGTACGATAGTAGTAACCAAAACGCACCCCGTTGAAGCGGTGCAGGCGGTGCTGGATGCCGGGGCAATCGAGATCGGTGAAAACAAGGTGCAGGAGATCGTCGCCAAGATGCCGGCACTGAGGGGTGATCCCACCATGCACATGATCGGGCATCTTCAGAGTAATAAAGTGAATAAGGTCGTTCCGTTGGTGTCTTGGATTCAATCCGTGGATCGTGAGAGTCTGTTGGAGAAAATTGATGCGAAATGCGCCGAATTGGGGCGTACGCTTAATATTCTTGTGCAGGTGAATACCTCGGGCGAGGAATCCAAGTCGGGTTGTCGACCCGAAGAGGCGCTCGAACTCTGTGAAAAAGCGACAGGGAAAGAACATGTCCGGTTGCGAGGATTTATGACGATCGGACCACTGGAAGGCGACGAATCTCAGACTCGTCGTTCATTCGCTCAACTCCGGCGTTTGGCGGAAGATCTTTCCAAGATCGTAGTGGAACCTGAGTTGTCCATGGGAATGAGTGGGGACTACCAATGGGCCGTCGAAGAGGGTTCCACAATGATTCGAGTCGGATCCGTCATCATGGGGCGGCGAAACTACGGGTAAGTGTGCGAGGCCGTAATCCCCGACAATCGGGTTTTGGTAACGTGAATTTTTCAATGTCCCGCAACGGCGGACAATTGGCGGTTAATTATGCAGATCGTGTGTGTGGCCCTCAGGCTGTATGAAATAGTGTTGATCATTCGTATTCTCATGTCCTGGATCCGCCCCGATCCGAGCAACATGTTTGTGTACTATGTGCACAGAATTACCGATCCCGTACTCGACCCGGTTCGGCGTATGCTTCCTCTGAGTGGAATGGGAATCGATTTTTCACCGATTATCGTGTTTTTGCTGCTTGGGTTCATCGCGCGGGCATTCGGATGCAGGTATGGTCTTTTCTGATCCAACCGTTTGGCGGTAACACATCGGTAATCCCTGAGTCTTCACCAATCCGAACGAGGAGCACGAGAAGAGAAGTTTCCGCTGCCCCGTGGCTGTGAGACGCCGATTCTCGGCAATGGCGCGTATGGATACCGTCCTGTCGAGGGCCTGAGAATACGATTACATAAAGGAGTCGTGATATGCGAATAACACCGCTCGATATCCGCAAAAACCCGTTTCGCAAAGTGTTCATGTTTGGGTTTGACCGGGATGCGGTTAACAGTTTCCTCGATATGGTCGCCGGTGAGTTTGAGACGCTGATCAAGCAGAATGACGAGCTGCATACGCAATTGAAACATGCGCAGTCCCGTTTGGAACAGTATCAGAAAATCGAGAAAACGCTGAACGAAACTCTGCTGACCGCGCAACGGGCCACGGATGAGGCGCGGATGAATGCGCAGAAAGAAGCCGAACTCATCATAAAAGATGCACAGATACGTTCAGAACGTCAGGAGCAGGAGAGCCGCGAACGGGTCTATAAAATGGAAGGCGAACTCACAACTCTTCAGACGCAGCGGGACAGCTTTCTGGCTCGGTTTAAGTCCATGCTGAAAGACCAATTGGCATTACTTGAGGTGATGAGCGGAACGGTCGATTCGGGCGAAGAGGAAAAAGGACAAGGGGAAGAAACCCTGGCCGAAGTTCCTTCTCAAAACTCAGAATACGGTGACCGATCGCAGGGCTGATGGAAAGAGGCTTTGAACTGCGGGTAAAACCCAACGCAAAGAAGAATGGTGTTGGGCTCATGGCCGATGGTAAATTGTCGGTGTCGCTCACCGCTCCCGCGGTAGACGGCAAGGCTAACGCCGCTCTTATCAAATTCCTGGCCAAATCGCTTGGCGTGCGTAAATCCACATGCCGGATTCTCCGTGGTGAGACATCACGCGACAAAGTTCTTCTGGTCGAGGGTTTTGCACCCGAAAAGGTCGTGGAAAGAGTTCGAAATCTGATTGGCGCAGTTGAATGATTCGAAATCGCCGTTTCGGGGGATATGAAGCGAAGCAAAGCTAAGAAAACGATCTCCGGCTCTAAGAGCCGGGCGAATTCCAACACCGGTGAAAAACAATCCAATTACCTCAGTGTTCTCCGTGCGCTCCGTGGTTTCTCTTTCCCAGGCGCTCGAGACACACGAAAGGAAGCTGAAAAATGTCCGAAGTATACCAAATGGTAAAAGAAGCGGCCGAATTTATAAAAGCAAAATACTCTCAACCTGTGGAGCATGGGATTATCCTCGGCACCGGGCTGGATCGTTTGGTTCAGCACATCGATGCCGAGGTCGAAATTCCGTACGAGGAAATTCCGGATTTTCCCGTATCGACCGTTGAGGCGCACGCCGGGAAAATGATTCTGGGTACCCTTTCGGGCAAACGAATTATGGCAATGGCGGGACGGTTTCATTTCTACGAGGGGTATTCGATGCAGCAGATTGCAATGCCGGTTCGGGTGATGAAGCTAATGGGAGCACAGACGCTTCTGGTCTCAAATGCCGCCGGCGGTATCAATCCGATGTTCGAGCCCGGCACGATCATGGCAATCACAGATCATATCAATCTTCTTGGTCTCAATCCGCTGATTGGTGCCAACATTGATGAAATGGGCCCACGATTCCCTGACATGTCGGAGCCGTATTCCGAAGAACTCCTTACGGTTGTCGACCAGGTGGCTCTGGAGAATAAGATTCGGATTGAGCACGGAGTATACGCCGCAATGAGCGGTCCGTGTCTCGAGACTCGCGCCGAGTACCGCATGTTGAAAACGCTGGGGGCCGATGCTATCGGAATGAGCACGGTGCCCGAAGTTATCGCTGCGGTACATGCGGGCATGAACGTGCTGGGTATGTCGGTTATTACCGATGCCTGTCTCCCGGATGCGCTGAAGCCGGTCGATATCAAAGAGATTATCGCGACCGCAAACAAAGCAGAACCAAATCTAGTGAAACTTATCGAGAAAGTTTTGGCAAAATTATGAGTACAATGCATTTCGATTCCGTCAGTCCACAGGTACGCCTGCCCGAAGTTGAAAACGAGGTATTGGCGTTCTGGCGGGAAAGTGACGTGTTTCATAAGAGCTTACAGAACACACAGGACTGTAAGCCGTACGTGTTTTATGACGGTCCTCCCTTTGCGACCGGGTTGCCGCATTACGGCCATCTTCTGGCCGGAACAATCAAGGATATCATTCCTCGATACTGGACAATGCGTCGACACTACGTCGGACGGCGTTTCGGCTGGGACTGTCACGGTCTTCCGGTCGAAAACGAGATGGAGCGTGAACTTAACATTTCCGGAAAACGTGATATCGAGCGACTCGGGGTGCATCTGTTCAACGAAGCCTGCCGATCGATTGTCTTGCGATACACCTCGCAATGGGAAGAAATCGTGCAGCGGATGGGGCGATGGGTTGACTTTGTCAAGCAGTATCGTACTATGGATCCGCCGTTCATGGAGAGTATCTGGTGGGTATTCAAACAGGTGTGGGACAAGGAACTCATCTATCAGGGGTTTCGCGTACAACCGTATTGTCCGCGCTGCACCACACCGTTGTCCAACTTTGAAGTAAACGAAGGCTACAAGGATACCACCGGACCTTCGATCACCGTGACTTTTCCGCTTGCCGACAACCCGAACACAAAAGTCCTGGTGTGGACCACCACCCCCTGGACGCTTCCGTCGAATGTCGCGCTCGCGGTCGGTCCGGACATTCAATATCTGAAAATCCGGGACGGTGACGACATTTTCATACTGGCTGGAGATCGTGTTTCCGCATATTATCGCGACACCGAATCTTTTGAGATTCTCGAGACCCTGAGCGGAAAGGATCTTGTCGGCCTGAAATACGAACCGTTGTTCGGCTGTTTCAAAGATCGCGACGAGCGCTTTTTCCATATCACCGAAGCTGATTTCGTGTCGACCGAAGACGGTACCGGAGTGGTCCATATCGCTCCGGCTTTCGGCGAAGACGACTTTGCGGTCGGTGCTAAACTTGGGCTGCCGATTGTATGTCCGGTTGATGAAGAAGGCAGGTTTACCGAAGAGGTCCCTGAATGGCAGGGCCGGGTGGTGTATGAAGCCGACAACGATATCACCGCTACGATCAAGCGCATGGGCCGACTGGTGCATAAGACCAAAGTTGAACATCGATACCCATTCTGCTACCGGTGCGATACCGCACTTATTTACAAGGCAATAACAACGTGGTTTATGAAAATCGAGCCGCTTCGGAAGAACATGCTCCAGAACAATCAGCGTATTCACTGGGTTCCGGATCATTTGAAGAATGGTCGATTCGGTAAGGGAATCGAGAGTGCGCCGGACTGGAACATCTCGCGTAATCGATACTGGGGAACCCCTCTGCCGATCTGGTTGTGTGAATGTGGCCACCGCGAGTGTGTTGGTTCTCTGGAGCAGCTTCATACGCTGATGGGAAATGGTGATGCGGCGGCCGGAGAAACGAAGCACACCGAAACCGCCCGAACGGTCGCAAAGCGGGTGAAGGAAGATGTGGGGCCGCGGCTCGAAGAATTCAAGGTCGAGTCCGGGTGGGCCGACAAGATCAAGTCGACGGAAATCAACGATCGGGATATTCATCGGCATATCGTTGATGAGTTGTCAATCGCGTGCCCTTCGTGTGGAAAACTCATGGAACGGACGCCCGAGGTGCTTGACTGCTGGTTTGAGTCGGGGTCAATGCCGTATGCGCAGAACCACTATCCGTTCGACGACAAGGTAGGGTTTGAGCAGACGTTTCCGGCCGATTTTATAGCGGAGGGGCTGGATCAGACCCGAGGATGGTTCTACACCCTTACGGTTCTGGCTTCGGCACTGTTTGAGTCGGAGGCATTTCGTAATGTGGTAGTAAACGGCATTATTCTCGCCGAAGACGGCAAGAAGCTTTCCAAGCGCTTGCGTAATTATGTTCCGCCTACAGAGGTGTTGAACACTCTTGGGGCCGATGCCCTTCGTTTGTTTCTGATAAACTCACCTGCGGTGAAAGCGGAAGATCTTCGGTTCAGCGAAAACGGTGTGCGCGAAATGTCGCGTGCCATTCTGCTTCCGTTCTGGAACGCCTATTCGTTTTTTGTAACCTATGCCAACGTAGACGGATGGAAACCCGAAGGATTGGACTGGAAACCTTCGGAGAATGAACTCGACCGGTGGATTGTATCGCTTCTCAACCATGTGGTCGACTCAGTGAATGCCGAAATGGAGGAGTACAACCTCTATCGTGTCGTACCCAACCTGGTGGACTTTATCGAGAATCTGACCAACTGGTATATCCGCCGGAGCCGTCGACGATTCTGGAAAAGCGAAAACGATACGGATAAGAATGATGCGTATCGCACTCTGTACTTTGTTCTCGTGGAATTCAGCAAAGTGATGGCGCCGTATCTGCCGTTTCTCACCGAGGCAATCTACCGCAACCTTGTCGTGCGAAACGAGAGCTCCGCGCCGGAGAGCATTCATCTGACCGAGTATCCTGTGTCGGACGAGTCTCTCATCGATCGCGACCTTGAGACCAAAATGCGAATAGTTCGTCAGGTGGTCACCATGGGACGAGTGCTTCGCAGCAGACATAATATCAAGAACCGTCAGCCGTTGAAATCGCTCGATGTTGTCATAAAAGACGATGCCAAACGGGAGCTGGTGGCGCAAATGGCCGATCTCATTCGCGAAGAACTTAACGTGAAAGAGGTAATTTTCGACGCGAATGAAGACACCCTGGTCTCCATTGCAGCCAAACCGAACTATCGTACTCTTGGTAAGAAGTTCGGTCCCCGCATGAAAGAGGCCGCCGCGCAGATTGAAGGGTACGGCTATGACGATATCCGGTCACTTGAGGCAGGTGAAATCCGGCAGGTACTTGGGCTCGATATCGGCTTCAATGATATCGTTGTGCAACGAACAAAACATGAGGGTATCGAGGTCGAAACCCAGGAAGACGTCACGGTCGGGTTGAACACGGAAATCACCAGAGAACTTCTGGAGGAGTGTCACGCCCGTGAGTTTGTCAACCGTATTCAGAATATTCGGAAATCCAGGGATTTCAATGTAATCGATCGTATTGCGGTAACCTGCGACTGCAGTGAGGCAATGCGTTCGGCACTCGAGGGGTATGAAGAGTACATTCGGAACGAAACCCTTGCCTCGAAAATTACCTGGGGAGTACCGAAATCCGTGGACAATCCGGAGAAGGTTGATGTTAACGGCACGGATCTTCTGGTCTCGGTGCAGGTCATAGAGTAATAATAAAATCGTACTCAGTACCGCCTTTTGGCGGTACGGTACTCAGGCCTTGGGGCCGGTACTCGTACTCGGGACTCGAACTTTCCCGTGTGGTCGCGACAGCCTCGGAAAAACCGCGACAAAAGCCGATTCGATTCATGAGTACCGCCTCGCTTCGCGCGGCTGAGTACCGTTCACCCGCTTTGCGGTTTCACTAAGTACGAGTACCGCTTCGCTGATTGCAGAAAAATGAATAAAAAACTAAAACGCCGTCAACGAAGAAACGACCTCATATATGGGGTCGTTCTTTCTTTATTATGGGTGTCCCGGTTTGTTCCTCGTCACTTTGGGTTGTGGCTTACGGCGGGAATTGGAGCATTGGTGTACCGGTTTTCCGATCGGGACCGGGAACGGGCGCTTGCCAATCTGCGGAGGATATACCGCGAGACCGAGCCTGCGTCGTGGATGCGTACCACGGCTCGTCGGGTTTTTAAGAATATTGCCATGGACTATTTCGATACTCTCTATTTCTGGCGGTGCAGCGATCAGACATTCTGTCGTAATGTGGTCATGGAGAACAGTGACGCTTTTTTTGAGTGCTATAATCGGGGACGTGGTGTCGTAGCCATGGTCGCCCATTTGGGGTGTTTTGAGATTATTCCCCAATATTTCAACCGTCATGGAATAAGGGGGTTCACGGTCGGACAGGAGGTATTCGATCCTCGACTCGATGAGCTGATTCGCTCTATCAGGAGTGGGCCGATCTTAG
>CAZEMW010000050.1:0-10974 GCA_964513105.1 uncultured Fibrobacterota bacterium | reverse complement strand
GTCTTATTCGTATTGGGAATGGGACGCGCTTGCAAAATCTGGCTCGGCCACCAGGAGTTGTTGTTATAGTATTCCTGCTGGGCGGTACCGTCGGGTTTCATAACGAATAACGCATGACCGTATATGTGCGATTTATCGTTATAATCCCAGCGGCTGTAAATCACTTCACCGGTAGGCAGCACCTGAGGATAGTTGGTCGGTGATTGATCAAAGCCGATACGACGAATGTAATTGCCGTCACCGTCACAGAGAAAGAGGTTGTATACAACACCCCCAAAGCAGTCAACAGCCTGTATCATGCGCGAGCTGACAAACATGATGTTGCCGTTGGGCAAGTATATGCCTTCGAGGTCGGCAACATTTTTCATATCTTCATATCCGTGCGTGATTTGGCGTACCGAGGAATCAACGAGGTTCATTTCGAAAAGACGGAATCCGTCTGCTTTGCCCGTCTTGGCGCTGAAGAGAATACGTTTTCCGTCGTAGGATACGTCCGGGGTTCGGCATGATTTGCTCACATGGTAGATCTGTCGCGTTCGACCAAACAGCCCGTTTAACTCAATCATCCGAAGCTTACCGGAGGGCGATTCGCCTATGTTGCGAAATACCTCACCGGGAGGATTATGGGAGCAGTACACGATGCTTTGCAGGTGGTCCAAATATGGCTCCAGCCGGATGCCGCGCCGCTTCGAGCATACACGAATATAGAGATCTTCCCACTGACCTTCCGTGGTACTGCCCGCCTCGAGCGTCTGTCTATCCTCCTCAAACGGCCTTGCCACATCATCGGGAAACCCGGACAGGATTTCTCCGATCGCTTGCGAGTAACCGTCTGAGTCTACATTGTCCTGTTCTTTCCAATCTTCGAGTATGTGTCGGTAACTGTCGAGTTCCGGTGTGAGCACATTATTCGCATTGGGGCGGCCGGCCATAAGGAAAACCAGAAGTGACAACAAAGAAACAAATTTCGTTTTCATGCATTCCTCGTATAGCTACTTATTCGTCGAATTTTTTCCGCCGGCGCATATTCTTAAGTGTTATAGTTTAAGTGTAAGTGGATGTTTCGATCCGATCAGGTAGAAAGTTGCGCGAATTCCGGTAATAACTTGCGCCTTCCGGGAGCTCGTATCTGATTTCAGCGTAAGGAGGGCGGAGATGTTTCGGCTGCAATGTGAGTTTCGTGGGGAAGATACGGAACACAGGGAGGGGCCGGAAGTCCCAATTGCCGATCTTATTGGGACGACGGGGAATGATATATGAGGATCTTCTTAAAGGGATTGTTGCTTGCGGTAGCTTCAGTGTCTTTTTCAGAAACGATGCATGTCGGGCCCGGGCGGACCTACGCAACCATAGGTGACGCGCTGCAGAACGAATTGGGCGCGGGGGATTCGGTCGTGATTCATGCACGAAGTGAGCCCTATTGTGAAAAATGGGTCATTGCCGCACGAGGTACCGAGAGTCGACCGGTTGTATTTCACGGCGTGCCCGATCAGTCCGGGAATCCGCCGGTGATCGACGGCCGTGATGCCGTTACTCCGGTCGGCATGAATTTCTGGAGCGAAGATCGTGGGGTGATAAAAATCGGTGGATCGAATAATCCTCCCGATACAACGCCGTCCCGCATAATCATCGAGAATCTGGAAATACGGAATGCCTCCGAACCTTTCTCATTTACCGGCAGAAACGGTACCGGCAAGTATGGCCGGAATGCGGCGGCAATTTATATCGAAAAAGGGCGTCGAATAACCATCCGAAACTGTATTTTGCACGGTTGCGGAAATGGGCTGTTTGCGGCGCATCAGGCAAAATCGGTACTTGTCGAGCACTGCCACCTTTACGATAACGGGAATGACGGAAGCATCTACGAGCATAATTCCTACACGGAATCATTTGGGATAACCTTTCAGTTCAACCGCTTCGGTCCACTTCGTGACGGTGCATTGGGCAATAACCTGAAAGATCGGTCGGCCGGATGCATTGTGCGGTACAACTGGATTGAATCGGGAAACCGACAGCTCGATCTCGTGGAATCGGGCCATCCCGGTTTGTACGATGCCATGGAGTATCGATCGACATTTGTGTATGGCAACCTGTTGATCGAGCCCGACGGGGCGGGAAACAGCCAGATCGTTCACTACGGGGGTGACGGGGGAGATCAATCGCGATATCGAAAGGGGATGCTATATTTCTACAATAATACCGTGGTGTCGACTCGATCGGGAAATACCACGCTGCTACGTCTGTCCACCACAGAAGAGGCTGCCGATGTGCGAAACAACATCGTTTATGTATCGGCGGAAGGGAGCCGATTGGCTGTTCTAAACAGTGCCGGCACCGTTCACCTTCACAGGAACTGGATGAACGCCGGTCGACGTACCTCTCATTCAAACGAGTCGGCCGATGTGCGGGAGGTCGTACCGGGTATTGAGGGAGGTGATCCCGGTTTTGCTGATTTGAGTACTCTCGATTTGAGCCTATCAACCGGCTCCGCGTGCATCGACAATGGGATCGCTCCGGCATCGCCTGCGGAGAATTATCCGGTCACGTTCGAGTATGCCAGGCATCGCGAAAAAAGGACACGCACCCGGGACGGCACCATGGATCTCGGGGCACGGGAATTCAGAGACGCCGGGGCGATTCTCACGCGCAGCCGAGCGAGGGAGGTCCGAGGGAACGCGGAGGTGGTTCGGCTCATCAACATTCATGGTGAAATGCAGGTGAGGGGTGGGTATAATCTTCTGGGAAGGAAGGGATGTTGTCTGGAAGGCGGCGGCCTGGGCGGAGGCATTACTCTGTATCCGGCACCCCGTTGATCCGGTCCGCGGTCTCACAACGACTCCACTGCAATCCCGCTTGAGTTTTCCGTTGATTCTTGGCACGCCATGTATTAGTTAATAGTATATGTTGCCCGACCGAAGTCCCCATTCAGGGCTTCGAGCGGTCGGGAAAGGAATTTTCGGACAGGCACTGAGCCCGGGACGGAGCGGACCGGCCACTCCTGTCGGAATCCGATTTGCGACAATTCTCATCTCCCGCGGTTCTCAAGCATACGACCGACGTTCAACCGGCGGGCGGCGTAAAGGAGAGCGTAGTGAAATTAACGACAATAAAAATGGTATTCAGCCTCTTTTTGGCCATACATATTGCTTCGGGGCAGGAAAACGTCGGCATACCGCGTGACGGATACCCGAATTGGTACGAGCGAACCACTTTTGTTTTCACGAATTCCTGCAGGATGAATCCCACCCAATTCAGGGATTCGCTTATTGGTAATTACAATATTCTTCTGCCGGAGAACTATCCCCCCACAGCCCCCCTTCTCATGCATCACGATCTCAATCGCTCGGCTCGATACCACAGCAAAGATATGGCCGCGCACGATACCCTGCAGCATGAGTCGAGTGACGGTACCACAGCCGCAAATCGGATTCGAAGCTACTACAAAGATAGCCATGCTATCGCCGAGAACATCTGCTCCGGAGGGCTCACGCCGCTGGGTGCGGTGGTATTTTGGATTCGCGAGAGTTTTATGTCGGAGCCGTATGCGGACGGAGTAAACGATGGTCACCGAAAGAACATCATGAATGCTGTCTATTCGGACATCGGCGTCGGCATGGCGGAAGACGGGAATGATCGATACTACACGCAGGATTTCGGCGGTGCCTCGCGGACTATTACGCAGCCGTTGGCGGCGGGGGGAAGCCACTATTTTGTGAATACGGTAGATTCGACCTATTTCGTACTCAACTACTACGCCTCTTCCGGCGAAGCTCCTCAGACGGTACTTGCCAACGTGGACGGAAGCAGCTACGAAATGGAGCTCTATATGGGCGCCGCCGGAACCGGTACCTACCGCATACAATTGCCCAAATCGGACGAATGCCGGGAGTACTACTTCGAAACAGTTGATGCGGGGGGGATTCACTGGCTCTATCCGGAAGACGGCGTATTCTACACGTACGGCGAAGGTGAGTGCACCAGCAATTACGGACTCTCAACCGAAGACGCGCATCGACCTGCTCCTTCGGCACACCACCGCAAGGGGGCCTTCTTTCGTCTGGAGGGGAATCGACTTGTTTTCCCGGTCGGATTGATGGAAACCGTTACAATCTACGGTGTACAAGGGCGAATGATCGATCGGTTGGCTCCCGGTGCAGGATACGTTGATCTCAGCAGCGGGGTCTACCTGCTCGAATCCCGAGGTATCCGGTATTCCGTCGTTGTGCCCGAAAACTGATTCCCCGGCACCGAAACCCGGGTCGGAGTCTCGAGCGACTATTCCCCGCGCACTCTTCCCGGCGCTCGACGCGCCGAATGGGGTTTTCGGACAGGCACTGATTACTACCGTGCGGGTCCGATTGTCATATGATGATTCAGCCGGGGCAGAGACGGAACTCCCCGGTACTCCCGAAGCCGCAAGGGCGGTTGTCCTCGCAGTATTCCGACGGCAATTCTACCAAGCTGCTCAAATCCAAAGTTTACCGATGAGATAACATACGGATACTGCTCTTCGAACCGGTCGTCGAACGACACAACCGAAAGCTCTTGCGGAATTCTTATTCCCACGGCGGCACACCAGTGCAAAACCCGCCGCGCGGCACCGTCGTTGGGCAGCAGCAGCGCAGTACACTGCTCGGACTCAAAAAACGGCACTAGAACTCTGGTCATAACAATCAGGTCTCGATCGTCGTCGGGGATTTCTCTCACCGGCATTTCGGCGTATTCATTTGACAAGCGGTGTAACATCCTGCCGACTCCCTGGTGGTTCAGACCGGGAATGCCTGATTGGAATTCCTCGATGCTCATGTCCATGGTCAGGGGAACGGGATTCTTCTTTGCCCGGGGTACGACAAGACGGATATGGTGCATGGTACGTGATTTGATTTGTATGATCGTCTGAAGACGGTACCGCATCCATTCTACCCGTGGGCGAAACAGCGCGAGACCGACTCGGGTGTGACCAAATTCGTCGAGGATGCGAAGTACAACCGCGGAAGCTTCTGCATGGTCTGGGCGGCAGCGAAAAAGGGGCGCCCTGAGTCGGCCGGATTTGAGGAATGTCCCAAAGCTTCGTGTGACGGCTTTCGACCTGCGATAGAACCCCCCGATTTCTTCGGTGGCATCAAACCAGACAATCGGTTTCCCGAACCGGCTCAGCCACCCGAGGGTGGATTCCAGGTACTCGTATGCCGGTGGTGGGAAATCGAAAACACTGAAGAGGCAGATAAACCCAAGCAGTGGTGTCGAATGTTTTCCGACCGCCCGTTCGATTTCTCCATATCCCGAAGGGCGTGCCATATCCCGGTGCCGGGTACCATCTTCCTGTAGATCGGCCACATATACCTCAAGGCCCGAACCCGACAGCGATGCAAAAACACTTTGGACAAACTGATCACCCCATCTCCCGCGGTGGATTCGTGGCCAGGTGAGAGAATCATACTGAACGATGAATACGCTACCATTCGCCCTGAATGCAGGACTCTGCGTTCCGCCGGCACCGACTCGGTAGCCACGACCAAACCGTGAAATGAGCCCGTCCTCAACGAGAAGCTGCAACGCCCGATGAGCGGTCGTTTTCGAGCATGAAAAGGCACGCACCAGATAGGCGGTTTTGGGGACGAAATCTTCGTCGGCCCACTCTCCCCGGACGATCTGGTTTTTTATAGCCCGGTAGACGCGGTATGAAGCCGAGGCGGGGGAGTACTCGTGGTTCTCCTCCGTGGCTTTGTCGGACTCCGAAGCTCTTCTTGGGCCGGTTTTCGAGTCTGATTCGGAGGACTTGGTATCGGCGGGACAAACCGGGGTTCCCCGTCCGTACCGGACAAATCCCTGATCTCTCAAGATTGCCAGTGAACGGAGCATCGTGGTCCGGGATACGCCGAACTGTCTGCACAAGGCGCGGGAGGTAACCCGTTCGCCCGAGACCCAGAGAAAGGGAAGAGAGGCTCGCAGTTTTTCGGCCAGAAGAGATTGGAGAGAGGATTTCAAAAACGCCCTTTCAGGAACTTCCTCGGCGCAAGTGCTTGTTCTTCACCGCATGCCGGTACGTACGCTTACCGGACCCGTCCGTGTTTGGTCACCTGAGAGATACGGCTGAAACGATGTCCGATCCGGACTTCTTCGCGACCGTATCAGCGTACCTACTTATACTATAATATACCTCTTTATGGTACCAAAGATACTGTTTGTCCGATCATTCAGCGACATATTGTGTGATATTAGTTCACATTGGTGGACGATCGGTACCGGGTATGTGTATGGTATGTCCAGGCACCCGGTGGGGGCTCAACTGCACAACGATACTGGAGAGGTGCGTATGAAACTTGAAAAACGACGGATATGGGCATTGATGCTGGGCGGAATGCTGGTGGCCGGAGGTGCGGCGACGGCAGAGGTGTGGCACGTTCGTGCCGGTGCGAACGGCAACGGATCCCCGGGGTCACCGTTTGGAACCATTCAGGAGGGTGCCGATGCGGCGGCACCGGGGGATTCGATTTGGATTTACGATGGAGTTTACCGCGAATGTGTTCGTCCTCCACGCGGGGGAACAGCCGATGCGCGTATCGTCTACGCGTCGGCGCCGGGGGCCACGCCGGCAATCAGGGGCTCCGAGGCGCTTGAGAATTGGGTATCGCTTGGCGGCAATCTCTGGGTTTCCGTTACTCCGGAAGGTTTGTTCGAAGATCATAATCCGTACGCTACAGGGCTTGCGACTGAGAAATATCGAACTTTGGGAGAGGTATACCTGGACGGCGTTGCGCTTTCCGAGGTGGATTCCATACCCCGGGTGGCGGAGAAGTCTTTTTCGTGGAAGGCAACAGAGAGCGGGGACAGCATATACGCCAACTTCGGCGGAAGCATCCCTTCGGAACACCTGGTGGAAGTAAACGTTCGGGAACAGGTATTCGCGCCCGATGTGTACCATCTGGGGTACATTACGGTGGCGGGGCTCACTATAGAGCATTCCGCAAATCAATATCCAGACATGTTTTTCATGACTTCGGGGCACCTTCAGAAGGGAGCACTCAGTACGACCGGAGGCCACGACTGGATAATCGAGGATTGTACGATCCGATATGCTCGATCGGTCGGGATTGATTTCGGATATCAGGGGAAGAATGCGCTCATAGAGCACGGGTATGGAACGGTAAAAGAAGACACTATCAACAAAGCTCTCGGAAGAGTTGGGCATCACCGTATACGGAGGAACAAAATTCTGGATGCCGGTACGACCGGAATGATGGGAATGTGGGCACCTTTTTCGATTATTGAGCACAATCTGATAAAGGGCAGCAACAGGCTTCGTGTGGGGAGATACGAGCATTCCGCCTTGAAAACGCACTATTTCATGCACGGGATTATTCGAAACAATTTCATTATCGGGAATAATACCTATGGTATGTGGATTGACAATAATTATCAGGGGGTACGTATTACCGGTAATGTGTTCATAGATAATGACCGTTCCATCTGGAGCGAAATGGGACACGGTCCGTTGCTTTTCGACAATAATGTTGTTATAAGCTCTCAACCGTTTCACTCGGACTGCGCAGGGGTCTGGATGATCAACAATCTGTTTTTCGATTCCCGAAAGCCGGAGTTCAAGAATTACAACACGCGGTCGGTCGTCGTCTGGAAACCCAATACGATCGAACGTGCGCAGGAAGCACGGGTTGAAAACCCGCCTGAAAGAGTATGGTATTACAATAACCTCATGATCAAGACCAGTATGAATTCACGCGGCGACGACATGGGAGGGGATTACAACCTCTACATGAACGGAGGAAGCCCCGAGTCGACTCCCTTTGATCAGAACTCACTGGTTTCGTCGAAGAACAGCGAGTTCAGCTATAGTTACAACGACTCAACCATGGAATTATCATTCGCCGTCGATTCCACCCCGTGGCACATCGAATGCCCGGCCTGGTGGCCGGACGTGGTGGGGCCGGACCCGATTACCAATGAAAAAATCGATTCGATTACACAGGATATTCTCGGAGTCGACTACGACGAATCCCAATGGTTGCCGGGACCGTTTCAGGATTTGCGGGCAGGTACCAATACCTATACCTTAAAGCGCCAAACCCGTGCGGATATTCCAACCGGGGTAGCTCCGGAAGAACGTGACCGTTTTCGTACTTCGATTCACCGAAAGAACCCGGCCACGGCCGTGTATGATCTTCGGGGGAGGAGAGCGGTCGTGTCTCAACTGCGTAACGGTCGCCTGATGGGGAATGGTATCTACCTCAGATCCGACGAAAACGGAATGGTAAAAGCCGTGGTGAAGCATTCCGGTAGTCGTCCTATCCGCTGAGAATCGTGTCAACCCGCAGGAATAAGTGGCGAAAAAAATCCCCCGAACCGTAAACCGGTTCGGGGGGATGTGAAAACAAGTAATAAGAGGTTTCGGGAAAGCCGCTAGTCGTTCTCCTTCTCCGGAACATTCAATTTCTGCAGAATGTCGGGGGAGTCGGAGAACACCGCACGTGCTTTTCCATGAAGATTGTCTCGCCAGTCGTATGCCCGACGTAGCGCGGCGTTCCTCCTTCGGGTAGCGGTTTCACAGGCGGATTTCTGCTTTTCCTGTTTCAGCACGGCTTCGATGAGTTCCCGAAGCAACTGGTTTCCGTGCCGAAGATCGCCTTCGGTGCAGCCGTATTCGGAAAGATTGGTGATAAGCGATTCCTCCGTGAGCACCCGGCTGTAGAAGGCACTTACCTGCTGAATCCATCCGTTCAGAGAGTCGCTCCGTTTCCCCTTTAGCATAAGCTTTCTGCTCAGTTCCGGATCGTCTCCAAACAGCATGCGGGCCAGTCGAAATACCGGATGATAGGCACGTTGGACTCGAGCCTGTATGTATTCGATATCTCGTGCCGCACCGAATTGTCTCCCGTAAAGCGTTTTCTGCCAGGTAGTCAAAGCCCCGGCATCCAGCACCAGACGTCGCCCTTCGGCAAGCACATCGTCATCGATACCGGCCTCGGCCAGTTTCACCGAGACCTCTTCGTTCTCCTTGATGTAATCAATGGCGCTTGAGATTGCGTACAGACGTTCTTCAACCGGATTCCGACGAGGTTGGTTGTCTCCCGAGCTTGTTTTGGCTTCATAGACAGTGGCGGTGTTCTGTTGTGTTTGGGTTGACATCGTGTTTCTCCTGTTCAATTGTTGTTGGGCGGCACATGCCGCGGAAACGTTACAGTTTGTTTGCGTGTTCCGGAAACGCGATATCAAAATAGAACGGCAAGGGTGAAAAACAATGAAGTTTCCGACGAAAGGCCGGATTCGGGGAGTAAGAGGCCGGATTTGGCGTTTTTTGTGCCGGCGGTTGGTATCGACCCGGCGGTTAATTTCATTTGTTTGGGGAGAAGGAGCCGCTGAGGGGTACGGCGACACACTGATGGCCTGTCCCTCCGGCCGAGCGGTTCGGACTCCGCTTCGGACCCTGCCCCGGGAGCTTCAGTGACATCACGCCTTCACTTGTAATTCCACACATGGTTTTTATGGAAAGGGGGTGAACGGTTCTACAAAGACGAAAGAGCGAAACCATTTGCTGAGAAGTACCGAACAAACGTATCCACGGCTTCCTGAATACCGCTTACCCAAACCGCATGGACGTGATATCGTTTGGGTGCGGACCCCGCGCAAGAAGTTGCGCAAGATAGTCAAAGACTGGTGTAAAGACGTCATCAAGGCCAAAGCCGATGAAGGGACAAAGCAGTTTTTCGGCTTGACCGTGTTGTGCAGGGTTGTATTTACCTTCAGGCATATTGCTTCTCTGCGGAATTACGATTGAGCCTCGGTAAACCACAGGGCGAATTGTTGCCAATGATGCCTGAAACCAAACCAGGCAGCTTAATCCTGCACTCCTCCAACTATTATTTTTTGCGTCCGCAATCCCTTATGGGTGGAAATGCTAAGCGTATAAATCCCCGGCGACCACCCATAAGTCGAAAGCCGGTATTGTCCGCTTTCCGTCAACCATCTCAAGTCATCTATGTACACTATCCTGCCTCTCAAATCGGCGACTCGCAATTGAGCATCACCTACCCGGCTTATTGCGTCAATCAGAATCGCTGAGCTTGTTGATGTTGCCCCCGCAGACGGGGCATCACCCGACACTCGATATGACTTACCTGAAATGGATTGAGTTGATGGAAACGGAAATGTGTCCCATATTTCCAGATCGTCATACCATACTTCTACCTTCTTTCCCGACTCACCCAGCTTTCTTGCCGGGTGAACCGCATAAGCTTTCAATATCCTCGCGCTTTCAAGGTCTTTTCCTGCAAGCCCGTTTCTTGTTTGAACTATCTCGTCAAAAAGGATATCTTTCTCATTTAGTCTCACCCAGTATCTTCCTGTCCGTGCATCGCCCGATTTGATATAGAATTCCAGAGTTTGCCACTCGTCATAAACAGGCTCGACCCCGCTGTTATCATAAAGGTAGTGGGACCCATTGGTATAGTCCTTCACCTCAGCGCGCCATTTCAGCGGAGATGTGCCGTCTGAAAAGGATTGTTTGTTGCCCCATTTATGAAGCATAATTGATATCATAACCTGTTTGCCGGATTCACCGGTCCTGAACGAAACGAAGGATAGTTTGCAGTCCTCGTATGAGTACTCATTGACTGCAGCAATATCGCTTCCGATGCGGAATCGAACCTTGTAGTACACCTCTTGTAAATTTAGATTCTCAAGTTCTCCTTGTACCCGCGAATAGAATCCTCCATCCTGCAATTCACTACCACTTTGCCATAGGTACAAGACTGCGTTGCCGGTATTATCGGGGTCTTCCGTTAAACACGCACCGAGCATTTTCGGATTTGCTCCACCATTACTATAATCAGCATAATTGAACCAGAAATGCCGATCCTGAGCCTCTAAATCATCTTTCCAATCATTGGGTGGCTCAACAGAATTGTCAACTCCAAGCAGGTCAGTTAGCCGCGTAGCTGTACGGGAATCATATACAGG
>CAZEMW010000049.1:0-10975 GCA_964513105.1 uncultured Fibrobacterota bacterium | reverse complement strand
TCGTCCATAGGTAAGATCGGTGTAGTACACGCTGATCGGCGCACTGCTCGTTCCCGCGGGATCCGGATGGTGCGCGGTCTGCATGTCGTGCATGAAATTGACCTTGTCCGCGCCGGCTCGATATCCGCCAAACGATCGCGTAACGGTGTCCGGCATCTCTATCCCTCCACGCCCCCAGAGATCGTTGTTTCCCACATCGTGGTCGTCGGGCGTACAGATGGACGGACGGTCTCGCAGCAGGTCCCGAAACCGCCATCCGAATTTGATATAGCTCCCGCCGTAGATATTGTCACCGCTGAAAAACATAAGATCCGGGTTCCGGACCAGCAGATTTTCTTCAAGGTAGTGATTGGGGTAGATGAAATGACCCATGCCGGTAACCACACCCAAGGTGACGGTATCTTTATCTTTCGGGTCACGACGCACGACGCCTTCGTGGTACATCGTGGACGTACCGTTGGCGTCTCGATATTCATAGGCGACTCGAAACGCATGGTCGGTGTTGTCGTCCCAGTTTTCAATCCTGAAATGTGCCATTCTGCACCCTCTCGTCCAGGCGCTCCTCACATCGTACGGCCACGGCGTGATCTTTTCCTCGGCGATACGATTCCAGGAAGTTCCGTCACGGACCTCGAGGGCGACTGTCTGAGCATCCTGCTCGGTAAGGTCGGGCATGAATGCGGTCATTTTCATTGTCTTGTCATGGAGGGTATACTGAGTCCACAGCACGGGGCCGAACCGCCGCTCCGGTCGCTTTGCCACCTTGTCGCCGCGGATAACCCAGTCTTTGAATCGGCAGTCCATTCTCCCGTTTGCGGTCAGAGCAAGGTTTCCGACAAGGGGAGTGTGCTCCACGGTGTGTGAAAAAGTGGCAATCGGCTCTCCGTCGGGATCGGTCCCCGCTCGCACCGCAAGGGCAATGTGCGCTCGATTTTCCAGGCACTCCGCACGAAAGTGCAGATGCGCATCGCCCAGCACTGCTGAAGATACAGTCGCGGAGGATACTGAATCCCCGATTGCGAGTTCTCCCTGTCCGGTCAGGCCCACCCGCACAAAGGTGTTGTCCTCCAGGTTGTCACGGTATTCGTTGTCTCCGCCGATCGCGGCAAATACAAAACCGGCAAAGGCTCCCTCCTCATCGGAGCTCGAGGTCTGCAGCCGAACCGACATTTCCAGAAAACCGTCATTCTCGATCAGATCACGTGTCAGCACATGAAGCTGGGTATGGTCGCGTGCCTTGCGATTTACTATCCAGCCGTCTTCCAAGTACCAGTGATCCAGATTAACCCCCCAGAAGTCCGGACCAATCCAGTACCGGGTCCCCGTTTCGGGGACGGCGCTTCTGAATTCCGAGATTTCGGCGTGTGTCACACTCGTGGACCACAGGAGTGTCAACAGTATAAGAGCGAGCATGAGTTGCCACTCTCCCGGCAGGTTGAGTCGAGCCTTTTTCCCAGTCTTCATCATGTACTTCCAGATCTCCTTACGTTCCGAAGTTCGCATTTTCACGTGCCTCCTACAGCAACCCTGATAGTAACCTTGTTGTCTCGAACCAGATACATCCCGTTCGGTAGTCCTGCTCTCCAGTCCGGGATCGAGGTCCCTCGGGTTTGAATCCGCTTAACCAGCTTCCCCTCGAGAGTGTAGACTTCAACAGCGTGCAAATCCCGCCGTCTGCCGCGGAAAGCGCCGCCTCGGACGATTGACGTATCTCTGATTATCGGTTCCCGGTGAAGCCCCTCTTCCCGCACATCCTCCACTACTTCCTGAAGTATCGACAGCATGTGCGACGTACGTTCGGGGTGCTCTTCGCTGCGGTCAACGGTTTCCGCAAGGTCTTCTTCCAGGTTGAAAAGTCTGACATTCGACCACTCACGCCCGGCCACAAGTTTCCATTCGTCTTTGCGAATAACCGCCTGGGGAATCATGGTTTTCGTTTCGTCCGGTCTATCATCGCACGTTTTTGCATGCCGGGCGGTCCAGACCAGCGGTGTCGTTCTGTCAACAAAATTGCCGGAGAAGAGCGGCAGGATAGATGTACCGTCGATCGCCCGGTCGGCGGGTGCCTCAATTCCCGCAAGCTCGCACATGGTCGGTAGCATGTCGATACCGCAGGTCGGTTCGTTACTCACGGTACCCGGGGAAATCGTGCCGGGTAGTCGCATAATTCCCGGTACCCGTATGCCGCCTTCGTAAAGCGTATTCTTCCTGCAGGACAGGGGACCCGACGATCCGTAGTTGTGATCGTGGATATTTCTCCCGGACAGAACCGCCGGGCCGTTGTCACTTGTGAACGTGACAAATGTCGAGTCTCGAAGCCCCAGTGCGCTCAGGTTGTCGTCAAGTCGTCCGAATGCGGCATCGATGTGACTTACGTTTCCATAGTATTCATCCTTTTTCAGATTGCCGCTGTCATATAGTTGGGTGAATTCAGGCGGCGTTGCGATATTCTCATGCGGAGAATGGAGCGCTACATAGAGGAAAAACGGTTTTGAGCGGTCCCGAACGTTGGTTAGCCAGTGCACGCATTCGTCCAAAATGAGATCGTTGGAATACCCTGAGAGCTTTCCGAGTTTTTCTCCATTGCGGATGAAATTCCTTGGGTTTTTGTGTGATGAAGCCGCATTGTTCTCGGTGGCCATATAGTAGTCGAATCCCTGATTGTCGGGCATGCCGACTCCGTCAAGGTCATCGAACCGGGGGTCAAGATGCCATTTGCCCACCAGACAGGTTTCGTATCCCCCGTCTTTCAGCAGTTCGGCAATGGTGATCTCTTTGGGCGACATTCTCGCGTACTCGATATCGTGGGTGTCTCTGAATCGCGGAGAGCTTATGTGATCATAAATGGCGCACCGCTCAGGTATCCGTCCGGTCAAAAACCCGGCGCGTGCCGGGCTGCATACCGGCGCCGCCGAATAGCAGGAAGTCAATTTCAGGCCTTCGTCGGTAAAAGCGTCAAGGTTGGGTGTTTGAATTTCCGGGTGTCCGAAGCAGTGCAGATCCCCGTAGCCCAGATCATCACATAAAAAATAGATGAAATTCGGCTTTGTTTCACCAACGGCCGCGTGGCCGGGCGATGCCCAATATGCCGCGGCTGCTCCCACGGCTGCTCCGGACTGAATAAAGGATCTTCGTTTCATTACAGAGCGTCTCCCGTTTCTGTTTCGGCCCGATTGGACCTGTTGCCCCCTCAGACCCCGCAGCGCGAAGCCGCGATTTCGAGATTCCCTAGTGGATTGTCATTTACCCATCCCGGTTATGCGCCGTGCTCCTCCCGACAGTTCGATGCCCGCGGGCTTACCGTCGGTGCCGACATCGCCCGAGCGGCCTCGCATTCTTCGGCCGTGTGCGTTGTAGCATCGTTGATTGGCCCCGCGTCGGACGTTCGCCAAATGGCCCGCAGTCACAGGAACGGCGGAAACCGGTCGTTCCCATGCATCGTTTTCATCATTGCGAAGATATCTGGTCAATTGTGAGGGATTGCCGGGGACAGGGGCGGCATTTCCACTTTCCCACACCGCGTAGGCGTCCTTGAGTTCCTCGAGAATGTCCGGGTAATCGGCCGCAAGATTGTTCTGTTCCCCTATGTCGACCGACAGATCAAACAGCTCGTCGGTAGCATCCGGACCTGAGACAACCCATTTCCACGTACCTCGTCGTACCGCTTTACGACGATTTTCGAAACACATCCAGAACAGATGCTCATGCGGTGAAGATTGAGCCTCCGTAAGCAAAAATGGGAGCAGATCTACACCGTCGGCATTGTCCGGTACTGTCAGTCCCGCCGCGGTCAGTACGGAAGCGGAAATATCAAGAGCACTGACCGGCCGTTCGTACGTTCGGCCGGAGGGTATTCTGTTTTTCCAGCGCCAGATCATCGGCTCCCGAATGCCTCCTTCATATAACGTCATTTTGCACCCTCTCAAGGGCTCGTTGCTTGATGCGTTCGTTCGGTATCCGCCGTTGTCGGAGAGAAATACTATCAATGTGCTCTCGGCTATACCAAGGCGGTCCACCGTTGAGACCACACGGCCAATCGACGCATCGAGTGCCCCCAGCATGGTAAGAAACTGTCTGCGCTTCTCATCGGTCTCATCGAGAAACCGGTCCTCCCAACCCGGGGCGATATGTAGCGGAACATGGCACGCGCCATAGGACAGGTAGAGAAAGAATGGAGAAGCCTCCTCCACATTGCGCTCCATGAAGGATATTCCCTTATCCGTATAGACATCAGTGTAGTAGCCGTCGCTAAGCATCCAGTCATTTTCCTGCGCCCACACAAACCCCTCGAACTCGTCGAACCCTTTGGCGGAGGGCCCCGCGATCTCACCCGGGTGTCCGTCCCGCCAGTGCCACTTTCCATAGCAGGCCGTGGCATACTCTGCTTCTTTGAGGTGATTGGCCATGGTGGGCTGTTCCTCGGGAACGGTGGTGTTGTAATTCCAGTCGGAGCCCCATCGTTGCTGATACCTTCCGGTCAAGAGTCCTGCGCGTGAAGGGGAACACATCGGAGCGGTCACATAGGCATCGGAGAACTGTGTGCCTTCAGATGCCAACGCGTCGATATTCGGTGTCGTGACGTCGTCCCATCCATGGTATCCGACGTCTCCGTACCCGACGTCGTCAACAAGTATTAACACAATGTTCGGTCGGGCTTGCTCCGGTTCTGGACTCGAAAGAATTGAGCCGGCAAGTGTCAGGCCGGCCGCGGCAATGCCACCGGTTTTTAAGAACGCTCTTCGGTCAATGATTTCAGAGTTGGTACTCACGCCACGCTTCCCTTCGCCAAGAGGTTTTGCTCCTGTCCGGGTTTCTACGCTTCCGTCGCTCAGGGATGCTCGGCCCGGTTCTCAGTATACCGGCATCCTCCGTACGGAGCCGAACCCTTTCCCGGTGAGAGACAGGACATAGATGCCGGCTGCCGATCGAGGCAGGGCGATTTCGTGTACCCCGTCACCGGCCCGAAAAGTCTCTCTGTAAACGGTTCGCCCAAGCAGGTTCTTGATATTCGCGGTGTATGTGCCCGGGACGGATACCTGGATACGAAGTACGCCGGACCGGAACGTATATGAGACGTCGGGAGAAGAAGTTGTGCTTGATATACGAGGCGACGGCCGCACTCCGACAGTGCTTTCGACCCCTGTCGGGTTGTCGGGGTCGACATCCCAGATTGGCCAGTAGACCGTTGTATCGTCGAGGGGAACTTCTTCTACGTAGTCCTCCATATTCATTGAGTTCGCATCCAACCAGAGCGTGACCCGGTGAAATTCTTCATCCGTAAGCTGAACGTCATAGTGCGAGCTGTCCAGGTAGTGGAGTAGCTTTGCGGCTCGAGCCCCGAAGCGTCCCGGTATCGAACGGGAGCCGCCGTGGTCCCGAGCTTTCATGTCCATGGCTTTGCTTGCGTGAAAGTAGAAGGCGTGCTCCTCAAGAGATGCATAGGTCATATCGGGGCCTTTTTCCTTTTCCACATGACAGGGAATGCAATGCTCCTTGAACACCGGATACACGAGGTGTCGAAAGGAGACGGGGCACGATCCTGATACGTCCGGCGTTACAGGGGACGGCGGACGCGTATTGGCGATTGGGGTTGCGGGGCTTGGAACAACGCTCCATTTGTCTTCATGGCAACCCGCGCACGAGAGCTGTTCGCCCGGATGCACATAGGTGCCCGATCGCATCGATTGAACAGCCATTCCCTTTTCGTCCACTGCCTGAAAATAGATCAGCTTTCCAACGGGTGCCTCGAAATAAGCACTGCCGTCGGATTCGACCGGCACCGATCCCAGGACCAGGCGTGGAATGCCGTGTGAAGAATAGGACGTATAATACTTGTGAGTGGCATTTCGTCCCTCCGAGATTCCGCTCCCCCACGGCATTGGCGCGATCTGAATTATCCGAAGGGAGGAGATTGTGGTGTTTTCAGGCCACTCAAGATCGGATTCATAGACATTGGTAACACTTATTGTGGCTCTGTTGTGCCCGGGCGCGCCCTCCCGTTCTCCCTGGTACGTTGCGGTCGGGAGTATCGGGGGTTTGGTCCGGGATTTCAGCGGGATCGGGTAGTACACCCGAAACAAGGTGTCCGACGGGTCGTTTCCGGCCGCCGAAAACAGCGTGTCAATCCGGTCGGTGTCGGTGTCGACCACCGTGACTGCCGTGCCTTGCCCCGCGAGAAACCGGGTATCATCCAGGGGCCACGGGCATGTCAGATGAGGATTCTCCCCTATGGGATCCCCCCAGTTTTCGTAATAGAAATCCGCGCCCCGAGGGTAGAGCACCTTGACCTGCGAATCCATGCCGTCGTCGGGAATTGAGATGTCGATGGATATAAGCTGACCGTCAACCGCCCCATGATGAATCGAACCGATCGCTACGAATTTAGTGTTCGAATGTGGCATCGCTCGAATCCACAGTTCCGACCAGGGACGTCGGTTTCGCTTCAGGTTGAACCGCCACCCCCCATCGTCGAGTGGCTTCGCGTATTCCAGTGCGGGATTACCCTCGTATGGTATTGTGCTGAAGGGTAACGGATAATTGCCGTGCGGACTCCGCGGATCTCTCCCGTCGGGAAAGCAGGTCCACAGGTGATGAGCCGCATTGAAATCCCGGTCGACATAGTCCCACCGTGTGTAGACCAGCATCCCGTCATTGGTTACGCTGGGCTGCAGCTCAGCGGTTTCGTGATAGCTTAGTCGAATCAGATCGGACCCGTCGGGTTTGATCGAGTGCAGCGTGCCGCACGGTTGAGCGCCGTTGCCCTTGTTGCATCGAGCATTGCCTCCGTGCATGGTCGATATGAAGGCAATGCGACCGTTGGGAAGAAAACAGGGCTGGTATTCATCATAGGCCGTAGCGGTGAGTTGACGAAGGTCGGTGCCGTCCACGTTCATTGTAAAAAGGTGGTACACCGTGGAATCGTGGGAATACCATTTCGAGCTGTTCCTTCCCTTGAAGTCTTCGGGGGTGGCCCGGGTCCAGGAAAAAACAATACGGCGACCGTCGAACGAGAGGTCCATCGAGCCGAATGCCCCGCGAAAATCGCCGTCGGCGTAACTGAGGCTTTTTCCTTTGTACCGACCATTGGACACTTTCACCCCCTGAAGCAGGTCCCGTACCTCACTGTCT
The DNA here is from genome assembly GCA_964513105.1 of uncultured Fibrobacterota bacterium. GTDB lineage: Bacteria > Fibrobacterota > Chitinivibrionia > Chitinivibrionales > CAYFVL01 > CAYFVL01. Next base: position 3,847 of record CAZEMW010000049.1, on the reverse strand, counting down.
CCGTTTTTCAAACCGGAAAGCAGATAGATGCCTCCTCCCGGAGTACTGCTTACGCCGTATTCGAGCGTCTGAATGATGTCGTAGTGAATATGCCGTCGCAAGAATATGAGGGAGTCGAACTCGGAGATTGATACGCTCCCGTAGGCCAAGCCGGGGAAAGTGCACAAACAGAGGAGAAACAGGCCCATTCGGAGTCGATTACCTTTTCCGGACATAAGAGTTCTTCCCTTCACGACAATTCTTCCGCATAAATGTTGCGTTCTCTCGGATGCTCCCCGGTATTACCTGACTTCAAGACGTGTTCCAGCGCTCACATCCCTTTCCGGCGTGACTTCTCTGCCGTTAACAATGTACTTGCGACTACGAGATGGTGTTTTCCCTGTTTTGCCAAAACCGCTTAGGCCCAGGGAAGAACCGATCGGTTTTCTATGCATTTGCGCGCTTGAGGACGTACTCTGTTTTGTTCGGAGCGACGAGGACGTTTCAAGCAAGTACCGGATTCCCTCTTTGTATAGGCTGAAAACCGTGGGGTAGAGTTCGTTGTCCGGTTCTACAAACTCTCTGTGATGAGTGATTTCGGTGTAGAAGACTCTTCCGCCCGTGGGCAGGTCACGTACCCAGGCGATCGGATGGTCTCCCATGTACATTTTGTTCTCCAGCGGCTCGTCCTTGGTATTGACAAACGTTGATTCAACCAGACTGTAGATCACGTGCACTCCCTCGACATCGCGGGGGTTGGGCTGTAGAGTGTACCACTGATTATGGATTCGAAACTCGGCTGTCAAATCTTCGACTCCGGCAAGCACCGATGCCTCTTCGTCCAGTACGACGTCCACTTCATACACCGGGTGATGATGTTCCTCCTCGGCCCCGAAGACGGAGTCGACAAGGAACGGCCACGGGATCTTTTTTGCCATGTTAATCGAACTATGGCATCCCATAACGCTCCCGCCGTTGCGAACGAATTCCTCGATGGCGGATTGCTGCTCGACGGACAAGAGCTTTGCCGGCTGCTGATTATTGTTCAGGAACAGAATGTCGTACCCGTCGAGATTCTCAGTAGTAATGAAGGTCGAGTCACTGGTGGAATCCCACTCAAAGGTCTGCAACACGCCGGCAATAGAGTCCACCATTGCCGTTGTTCGGCTTATTGTTCCTCGGTGCAAAACCCCGGGATACTTATTGAATATCAGCATGCGGCTGGATTCAGCCCGCGCCGTGCACGCCGAGAGGAGGAACGTAACCATGAGGGCTTTCACAAATCCATACGCTTTCATTGGTAAACTCCTGTAACGGTTCGGTTTTTCAAAACCATTTCATCTCCAAATCAGTTACAATCCTGAGACGCTCGCCAGTCAGTATCTTTTTGGTCGAGCCACTGCACAATCTCCGGAGAGAGATCGCACAGTTGATTGCCGAATAGCACAAAGGGAGCCCGGGGAAGACTGATGATGGTAAGCGGCAAGGATCGCAAGTGGTTCGAAGACAGGAACGCTCTATTCAGGGAACTCAGGTAGCCGATTGTTTCCGGCAGTGAGTCAAGCAGGTTGGATTGAAGATTCAGGTAGGTGAGATTCCGGAGATTGCCGATCGTACCGGGCAGGGCTTTGAGCCGATTTCCGCTTAAATTAAGCCATGTCAGACCGGAGAGAAGCTCGATCTCGGGAGAAAGTGAATCGATTTCGTTGTTCCCAAGACTCAAGTGCTCCAGCAAAGGGGCCGTATACAGGGATTGATCTATTCGCCGCAAACGATTGTTCTCCATGCTCAGCCGCTTCAGCTCCGGGAGCCGACCGATTTGCGGCGGAATATCGGTAAATTCGTTGTTGTCCATGCTCAACACGCAAAGCCTGGAAAGCGTGTCGAAATTGTCCGGGACCGATCGCAACGACATGGAGTCGAGTGTGAGACGAAGCAGCCATGTCGCACTCTGAAGGTCCGGCCATAGACTATCGACTTGTATCCCGGAAAATATGAGTTCATTGACGCGGGGCATGCTCAGAAGCGGGGATGGAAATTCGGCGATCGGATTATAGCCCAGATTAATACTTAGCAGCGTTTGTAATTCCGCAATCTCCGAATGAAGCCGGGTAATGCCCAGTTTCGAAAGATTAATTTTCGTGATACGGTTCGCGGATACCTTGATCCGTTCTTCCCAGTCAAATACGGAAATTCGTTGCGAGTCCAGAAAGGAGCGTACTCGTATTGAATCGATGCGAAAATCAACCGGGAGCGAGATATCCTGCTGAACAGTCTTCTCATCCTCAAGAATCGTGGTCACTCCGCTGTAGTTGCCGACAAATGTGCTGTTCGATGCAATGAAAAACTCATAGTCGGCGGGAGGAAGATTGTTGAAATAGAAAAGCCCGTTTTCAACCGTTGAGGTGCGTTCCAGACCGTACAGTCCGACTTTCATTGCAACGGTGTCGGATATGTTCTCGGTGTTGATGCGCCCAACAAGTTGACCGGTCTTTCGTAGTTCGAGGCGGCCAAAATCGTGCAGTGAATCGATATCGGGGAGGATTTTTTTTCGAAGCAGCAATCCACCGTTTGAAGAATCCATGACCTCGAAGGTGAAGCGCCCTTCGGGTATACCGGTGATGGAGAAGTGACCCGAGGAATCCGTGTATGCCATGAGCCGAAGGTCGGCCGTATCTCCGGTCACCGTCAGGTATTCCCGGGGTCTGACGCAAACGGTAGCTCCCGGCACGGGGACCGAATCCCGAATCACAATGCCCGCCACCCGGGCATTGGGCGTATTAGTGGTTCCGGCAATATCCTGCGGTGCGTTGCAGGCCACCAGGCCCAGCGTTGAGAGGAAACCGAGGATTATCAGTTGGCGCAGCATCATTCCTCTGTTGTCGATGGTTTCTCGACAGTTCTGGAAACCGGAAAAAGTTGTATCGTAAGCTGATATACCGAATCGGACTCGCAAGCGGCGTTGTTTGCCATCATGATAACGCGTTGTTTGAACGCATCGATTTCTACATTCAGGGCCTCATACAGCGCCTTGCAGCAATTAAGGGTTACTCCCGACACATGACGCACTTCGGGTGACTGTTCCGTAACGGATTTCCTCGCAAGATCCAGCATCGATGCATTGTGTTCCCGGATGACCGTCGTGCCCAGATCGGAAGTGACGGTTACGGCCGGTTCGTGCTGTTTGTACGTTCCGTCCGGAAGTTCTATAAGCAGTTCAAGCTCCTTAAGAAGCTCAACGGCCCGGTGTGCTTGAGCCCGGGTAATGGGAGGCACCAGGGTGCGTGCTATCATCTCGTAGTCGTTCTGAAAATCCCCGAGACACACCAATTCCCGTACAACCGGGTGATACCACTTGCTGAAATACTCAAACAGGTGTGAATCGATATTCGATTCACTCACCGAATTCATCATGGACCGCAGGACTGCGTAATATTCCTGTTTCTGGGCTCCGCTTTGTGCCTGATTAAAGAGTACCAGATACCTGAAATACCTCCGCTCCCTTTCATTGAGCTTCAGAGCCCCTGAGAACTTGTCTATCATACCGTCGGACAGGTTCCTTCTTCCCGTAACAACCTCGCGGAACAAGCCGATAGCACGTATTCCGGCCCGATCGGCGAAATACCGATAGGAGAAGGCCGAAGAGCTTTTCTTCTTTTCCGTGTAGTAGTCGCTGAGGTACTGGCGATAGCTGAGGTATTCAAAAATTGGTCTCATATGTTCTTTGCTATTGTACAAACAATTCTGGAAGAATTGAACCCGCAACGGTCGCTGCGCTCACATCGTGCCGGCCCTCTTATCAGACACATCGTTTAATTAACCACAAACCGAGGTCGAAAGCCGGGAAAATGAAGTTTGCGGTACGAAA
>CAZEMW010000048.1:3005-10982 GCA_964513105.1 uncultured Fibrobacterota bacterium | reverse complement strand
TTTTATTCAACGCACCGCCCCTTGGGTGGTCGTTGGGTGGGTGGGGGGGGGGGGGGGGGGGGGTGGGGGGGTGCGGGGGTAGGCGGAGCCTGCACCGGCCGCTGTTGCGACTGTGAGGGCGGAGGCGGATATTGCGCGCCTTGTGCCGGAGCGGACGGTCGTTGCGCAGGTTGTCCCTGTTGCGCCCGCGAAGCACCTCCGGATCTGCCGGGACGAGAGTACTTGCGGTTGAGCTCGTCTATTACGTGCTTCCCGATGAGCTTTAGAGACTCGAAAACGCCCTGTCCTTTGAACGCTACGGCTTCGGTGGAAGGAACGTTGTATTTGTTGAGAATTCGATTCAGTTCGTCGACCGGAAGCGCATTCGGCAAATCGCGCTTGTTGTATTGCAGAATTAGAGGAACGGCTTCACGCTTATACCCGTAGTCGGCGAGGTTCTCCTCCATGTTCTGGAGACTCTCCAGATTTTCGTCCATCTTGTCGGCGGCCGAATCAGCCACAAACACGATACCGTCCACACCCCGAAGAACCAGTTTTCGCGTCGCGTTGTAGTATACCTGTCCGGGAACAGTGTACAGTTGAAACTTTGCTGAAAACCCCTTGATTTTACCAAGGTCAAGAGGAAGGAAATCGAAGAAAAGCGTTCGGTCGGTTTCCGTCGCAAGGGAAACCATATCGCTTTTGTTTGTCTTCGGCACCTTTTTATGGATGATTTGCAGGTTCGTGGTCTTACCGCTCAAACCCGGACCATAGTAGACAATCTTGACGCTGATTTCTCGTGCGGCGTAGTTAATAGAAGCCATAGAATCGTATCCTCTGCTGTCGGACTGTTTTGATGGCTCTTCCTTGGGTCGGAAGTCGCCCTGTATACTAATATAATATGATTGAGGGAAGACGGCAAGCTGTGGGCTTACAATCAATTACGAGAATCTTCTCCACGCATTGCCGATTTCGTCACCGCTGAGGCGGGGGGGGGATATCTCTTCGAGACAGGTACCCGGCTCGGATGAGCGTGCCGTAGTCATCCGCGCTTCGCCCCCGCAATCCGCGATACAGTAGAACCGCCGCATCAGCGTTCTGCTGCATACGTCGCAGGTCGGCTTCCTGCTCTATTCGTTTTTTCTTGAGAGTCACGTCGCCAAGCAGTCCGTTTCGGATCGAGACCATGCCCGCGAACATCATCAGAAATACCAGAGCCGCGGTCCCGACGGCGGCCAGAACGAATTGAGAGGGTTCCGACGCTGCTGAAAAAGCTTTCCGATGAAGGGCGTCGGTGATGGATTGTGAAAGCTTGTCTCCCAGTGGAACGATGCGTTCGGTCCGAAGAAGCTCCGATAGTAATTCGTAGATACTATACTCTGAAAGATACGAGTTGCGTACCATGAAGTCTACATTCGATGTTCCGTCCATGAAACCGCACAGGTACTCCGACGTAACATCCAGCGGCGGAAGCGGAGCCCGAGGCAATCCGAGCGACTCGGCTCTTACAAAAACGGTACCGCCTTGTATCGACATCTGCATTCGCTGCATTTCATCAACCCTGCGAGCCGCTTCCATCATTATTGCGTCGGTGGACACAATGATGTTGTCCACCACATACTTGTCGACATTCGGAAGAACATCGAAACGGTATACTCCCTGTGTCCACGTGAAAAGAGAGCACGCCAAATCTTCGAGCCCCGGCTCAAGGAGATCGTGCAGCTCGTCGCGGCTTATGTACTGCTTCACAATCACCTCTTCGGCGAGTGCCGCGGTGTCCCCGAGAAAAATTTTGTCAAGTTCTTTGACCTCAAGCTGGGAAAACCCTTTCATGTCGGCGATGTAGGTGAGGAGTATGCGACGAAGATCCTTGAAACCGTCGCAGGCCGAGACAATACGACCGTCTCTGAATACCGCATCCCCTTCCATATGATCTCCGGACAGCACCAGTCTTCCGGTCTTACCTTCCTGCGAAATTATCTGGAAGATATAGGACAGATCGAAATCATGTAAACTGCCGCTAAGCGCCATTCTCGGCCTCCCCGGTATTCAGACGGACCGCGACCATATGGGCACTTCGAATGAGCCAGACTACCGACCACCCCAGGCACAGCACTGTGAATGGAGTGAAAAAGCCCCCGACGGTCCGGAACGGAACGGAAAACCGAACGGTCCATATGAAATGGTAGTACGAATACACTATTGCCGTAATCAAGACCACCGGAAGGCCGACCGGCAGTCGTTCTTCCGCGGAAAGGTACAGCCGACCGGCTCCCGGAAAAAAGGAGTTCAATGCCGCGGCGGTAACCGTGCGGACATTTGTCTGAAATTGCTGAATCCGAAAACGAATGCTCGCATTAACACGGGCATTGTCGATTTTCTGGGTCGCTTGAAGACACGAGAGGCATGTCCCGCCGGTTTTACATTTTCGACACATCACTGCACCGCAAACCCGACAGTGGAAGAGTTTTCGTACTACCCCTCTTCGCCTCCCGCCCCGTTTCATATTCTTCAAAGCCGCAGCACCGGCGAATAGCGCAATCATGAGTATCGAAGACACTACCGGTGGGAAACCGAGGAAGCCGGCGCCCCAGGTATGCGACGGGCGGATATTCAATCCGGATTTCCAGAATACTCCCTTCCAGAAGTCGGGGGGATTATAATCGGGTTGCATAACCTGTCTCACCCAGGGCCATGAGTCTGAAAAATGTCGAAGATTTCTATCTGTAAAGGTGTTCACCGAGCGATTGTTCATCCGGGTGGCCCGGGAGATCAGCTTTGTGCCTTCAAGGGTTTCGAGAGAGGCCATTCGGTATTGACCGAGATTGTAGTATGCTTCCTCGTAGTCCGGGTATTCGTTCATACTTTTCCGATACAATTCCCCCGCATCACGGTATTTCCCGGCGGCAATATGGATGTTCCCCGCAGTGATGAGAACGACCGGATCGTTGTCGCGCAAAGCACCGGCTTTCTTAATCCTCATAAGAGCAGTCTGAAGATCACCTTTTTTATAGGATACCAGTGCTCCGGACAAATACGACAGATAGTTGTCCGGCGACTTGCGGATAAAGGCGGTCGTTTCCCGATCGAGGTCTTCCGAATACCCCTCTTCTATTGTGCGACGATACACGCCAATCGGCGAATCGGCGGTAAGTGCGTTAAGGAGATATGCTCGGAAATATGAATCCAAGGGGAAAAGGATCATGGCAACAATGCAGGCGGTAGCAAGTTTTCTCCCCGTTCCTTCGATATGGTTCCAGGTAATCAAGGCAAGAATGAACAGGAACGGTAGCAATCCAAAAGAGAGCAGGGACAGCACTACTATTGCCGAAAATATCAGGCGCAGCTTCACCGGGACCGCCTGTGGATACAGATGGGTCATTGCATGAAGGGATTTCGGGAGAACACGAAAGGCGAGGCCCAGCAGCAGAATGGCGACAATCAGCAGGATTACTCGACGGACAAACATGTACGTTGCCTCGGCAAAACGAAGCTGCAGAACCCAGGACCGGCCGATTAGCCCGAATCCCTGAACCGTCTGATGAATACTGAATCCCTCAACGCGAGAGCTGAGTCCACGGATGACGGTGGGCCAGAAGGGAACTCGTTCAAACCGGGATGCCCAGTTGAGGTAATCGATAGTGTCTTTCGCGGGCAGGTCTTGCACCGCGCCGCGTCCGAGAAGTATCAACTGCTTGCTCACCAGAGGAAAATCGGTCGCTCCGGATCGAAGAAAAAGCGATTCGAGTTCATTGAGACAGGAAGACGCTTTCTCGTAAATGCCGGCCCGTCGGTATTCCAGAAACAGCCCCCACAACATCCCCGGACTTCGAGCGGAAAGAGCCACCGCTTTTCGGTGGTGCATCCGGGCACTGTCCGGTGAGGCCGCTTCGTGACCAATGGAGGCAAGCAGGTGATGCCAGGCGTTTTTCTTTCCCGCATGGCGCGAAAGCCTGAACAGTATGGAAGCCGGATCCTCTTTGTAGGCGACACCGAAACCGTCTTCTTCAATGGGAAGCCCAATTTGTCGGTAGAAGTAGTCGCGGGAGTTGAGTGCCTGCGTGATGTTGCGTTCCCAGAACAGGGGAGCGCTACCTTCGGCGTGAAGAACCAAAGGCACAAGCACAAAGAGAAATCCCATCCAGCCGGTGAGCAACCTGGTCATTGTAGCGATTCGGCTCCGTAGTGTCTTAGTGGTGCACTCAAACGAGTGCGCAGTTCGTCGGGGCCGACCCCGATCTTTTTGTCGTTTGCCGAGCTTCACTATGAACGGCTGGACCCGAGGTGTCGCAGATTTGGAAGAGTCGCAAAAACTTTCGACATCCCTGTCACATTTCAGCCGTCATAGCACCTTGCCGATAGCGCCCCTCCGGAAATCTCGAAAGCCACAGACCCGTTGCTCGCAGTAAGGGCGTTGGGCTGTTCGAATGCACATCCGGACAGGAGAAGCGAACGGAAATCAGATCCTCCGAACCTTCGGAAGGTAATCCCCATGAAATTATACAGTTTGGAAACAGTAAAGAAAAGGAGGGATTCGCAGTTTCTCCGTCCGGCGAAATGAATTGGAGGCAAACGAAACCGGACGGAGAGGGCGGGGAAGAGAGTTCAGGCCATCTTCTGAACGCGTTGAGCCAGCCGGGATTTTTTGTTGGATGCCGTGTTTTTGTGAATGACATTAATCTTGCCGGCCTTGTCGATGATTGAAAATGCTTCCTGAAGAGCGGATTCGGCATCTTCTTTTGAGTTGGCGCCGACTACTTTCTTTGTCGCCGTATGTATCTGCGACTTCACCGCGCGATTCTTGATGTTGGCCTTCTTGCTGGTAATTATGGCTTTTTTACAAGCTTTGTGGTGTGGCATTTTCTTACTCCTCGAATTTTTCCGTAAACTGTTATCCGGTCCCTCAGGTTATGATAAAAGGCGGATATCCTGATGTTCGCCGGCCGGGCACTAGTACGAACAAGACCGGACCAACCGTACCCTGTTCCGGCAGAACATTATTTTGGTAACGGCGGTAGCAAAGCAAACAAATATAGTAAAATTGCGATATCATGGTCAATAGTGCTGTCGTCGGACGACAAAATTCGGAGCTGAGGACACGATACTTGCGTGAACCACCGGCAGCGATAGCCTTCAGATGCGGTACCTCCCGGAGAAAACGCAGCAAAAAATGACCGATAGGTTATATTTTTGTGTTTTTTGCATAACCCCGACCAGAGCCGTCCTCTCACCCTGAAGTGTTTGAGCCGAGGATAGAAACAGAAATGCTCCGTTTGGAACCGACGAGAGAGTTTTGAAGATAGCCTATGTCGCCGAAGGAAGATATATCTGTTCGGGAAGCGGTCGGTGCTCTGCACCTTCATACGGTTTACTCCGACGGAGGTGCCGCCTATCCGGAAATGATAGCGGCGGCCGAGGCGGTCGGCCTGGATTTTCTTGTGGTCACCGACCATATGACTCTGAAGGGTAAAGAGCAGGGCTACGAAGGCTTTCACGACAACGTGCTGGTTGTCGTAGGATATGAACACAACGACCGAGACAATAAAAATCACTATCTCGTGGTAGGAGTTGACCGCGTTTTTTCGGAGCTGAACAGAGCGGTTGAGTACGTTCCGGCGGTTCGTGCGGCGGGGGGCATCGGGTTTCTCGCTCATCCCGCCGAGCAACGTGATTACTTTCGACGGTATCCCCCGTTTCCATGGACCGAATGGAACGTGGAAGAATATGACGGTATCGAGCTGTGGAACCAGATGTCCGAATGGGTTGAAAATCTCAAAAAATGGTACTCCTTTGTACGAGTCCTGTATCCGCGAAGGTTTCTCAAGGGGCCGCCCAAGGCGCTTCTCAGAAAATGGGATGAAATCAACCGAACGCGGTTTGTCGGAGGGGTCGGAGGGGTTGATGCACATTCCATTCCGGTAGGGTTGCCGTTCTTTCGAATTCGCATTTTCCCGACAAAGGTGGAACTAAAGGGTATTCGGACCCATCTGCTTTTGAGCGATGAACTGAATCGGTCCGACACCGGGGCAGCTCTGAGACACGTTCATGAAGCCCTTCGGGACGGGCACGGATATATCTCGAATTTTCGACGCGGGGATGCTCGCGGGACACGATTTTTGCTGAAATGCGCAGACGGCAGTGTACGTGTGCCGGGACGGTATTCCGATCCTCCCGCACTTCCGGCCTGCCTGAAAGTGCGGATCCCATTTGCCGGTGACATTCGTCTAATGCGAAATGGAGAACCGGTTCAGACAATCACCTCGTCCCGATCGGCCGAGTTTGACGTGCAGGAGTCTGGAGTGTATCGTTTAGAGGTTCGGCGACGGGGGAAGGCCTGGATTTTCAGTAATCCGTTCCCGATCGGCCGGTATCCGTTGTGAAGTTCGCGGTAGAGGACCTGCCATATCGGAAATGGCCGGCAGGCGGCTGGACTCGGTCTCTGGTCTGGTTTCGAGAAATTCCGAACTCGTATCGTTGATCGGTCGACGAGCCGGAAGACAGTGAATGTGTTCGATTCTGTCGGTATCATTTCATCCTGCATGGGGGTCGTGGCCGATGCGGTCAATAGTGCCCGGCGTTTCTCTCATAGCTCAAATCGGATAAACGATGAACTCCGTTCGTGCATTTCTTCTCAAGCTCCTCGATTCCTTTTTCCTGCTGCGAATTCCGTTGCTGGCACCGGTCTGGACTATCCTGCTGCTGGGCTGGGTGACATCCGGCACTATAGTTCCCTCGCCCGAACGACTTTCCGATCCGGTGGGGTTGTTTCTGCAGGACAGTCTCGTTTGGTACGCACTCGTCGCTTTTTCCTTCATGGTAGCTTCTATCTATGTCATGAATCAGATTGTCGATATCGAAAATGACAGAATCAACCGCAAGTTGTTTCTTCTTCCCCAGGGAATAATCTCCATTCCCGCCGCCTGGACGCTTGCTCTTTTGTGTGCCGGGTTCGGGTTTCTTATGTGTATTCTCTGGTTCGATCGGATCATGCTTCTGCTCTTTGCCGTGAGTTTCCTGCTTGGGATTCTTTACAATTTACCGCCCTTTTCGTTGAAAAACGGAGCCTGGAGCGGGACGGTGGCCAATTTTCTCGGACATGGGGTACTGACCTTTCTGGTGGGATGGTATGCCGCGAACATCGATGCCGCGTCGGTGCGAGACCTGGTGACTACCGGACTGTGGGCGTCACTTTCGCCGGGATTCGCCAATGCAGCCGTCTACATCACCACCACCATTGCCGATGCACCGGGTGATCAAATGACGGGGAAACGGACATTCTGTGTTCGATACGGTCCCAAAGCTTCGGCAATAGCGGCTATGATCGGGTGCTTTTTCGCGCTGGTATTCTCGTTTGCGCTTCAGGCCAATCGATGGGTGATGGCGTTCCCGTCATTCCTGAGTCTGGTACTTTTCGCAAATCTCGCGCTTTCGGTGAATAAACGAAACGCATTCAAGGCCTTCAAGTGGCCGGTCTTCCTGTTGACCGCCTCGGTCTTTCTTTTTGTCCCCGCATATGGCATCCTTATAGGGGCGACCTTTATTGGAAGCCGTATATATTATGGAAAAAGATTCCAGATACAATACCCGACCTTCAAAGCCGAGTGAGCGGCGGATGTATCAATGGGTTTGATTGATCTTTTTTTTGCCTCCCGACCTGTCCTGTGGATTCCCGTCTGGGCCTTCTGCGCACTGGGATACAGTCGAGCTTCGGGCAGGTATTTCGGAGGGTTGTACGACGACTTCGCTGCCGTTGGGATGATTCTCTGTTTCTCCTGTTCGGTCGGAGCTGTCTATGTGCTGAACCAGATTGCCGATCGAGAAGTCGACCGGGAGAACGGGGGATGCCCGTCATTGCTTGTTGGAGGGATTTCCAATCGAGATGCCCTGTGGCTTACGTGTGGACTCACTGCGTTTGCGGTACTGGTCCCCCTGTTGGTGGGGCTTCCGGCTGTTTCGATTCTCTCTCTGGCCGCCGTGTTCCTGGGGATCGTGTATAGT
>CAZEMW010000048.1:0-2995 GCA_964513105.1 uncultured Fibrobacterota bacterium | reverse complement strand
GTGTATAGTTTCAAACCTTTTCGTCTCAGCGGACGCCCGATCGGGGATTTTCTTTCCAATGCGGCAGGATACGGAATAATTGCATTTGCTGTGGGATGGCTACTGGGGGGAGGAACTTTGTCCGTGCCCGGGTTTGTCCGAGCTGCGGCACCTTATTTTTTGCTGATGTGCGGCGGATCGATTGGATCGACGCTTCCCGATGTGCCCGGAGACCGGGCCGAGGGCAAAAGAACGACTGCCGTGGCATTCGGGCTTCGTCCCGCAACCGGAATTGCACTGGTTTGCCTGCTTGTCGGGGCGGTTCTGGGTACGATCAATCAGGATTTTGTCGCGCAACTGAGTGGGTATGCAGGTTCACTGATCTGTTTTGCGTACCTTCTTCGACCCGGTCCGCTTCTTATGGAGAGCACGTACAAAATCGGTGGAGCAATTCTGGTTTTCTCCGCATTACCGGTTCTGCCCGTTTTCATCTCGATTTCCGGTTCGGTTGTTCTGGGAACCTGGTTTTATTTCAGAATTCGTCACGGCGTACAGTACCCCTCACTACGTCCGGCATCGGCGAATAAAGGTTAGTCATCATGGTTAAGTATTCGGCAATTCTACTGGGAATGATGCTTCTTTCGGCAAGGCTCACGGCCGGCACCGACTACAACCTGTCGGAGATGCAGAGAATGCAGGTTGACTCGGCTGTCGACAACATGATCAACTGCCGGTTCGATCGGGCATTCGCCTGGGCCGACAGTTTTGAGACCGCAAGCCCTTCCGATCCCCTTGGCCCCCTCCTTCGGCTGATGGCGTACGGTCTTCGTGATCTCGACTGCAACCGCACGCTCGATGCATCGGGGTTACTGGATGCCTATTCAGAAACGATGCGAAAGGTTCGAAGCTACGAAAAGGCTTACGGAGAATCCTCGTACTCCGCAATGCTTGCCGGGTTCGCGAATGCGTCGCATGCGGCCTTTCATCTCAATCAGAGTCACTATTTTTCCGCAGTGGGGACCGGAGCCGATGCCTTGAAGCAGCTTCATTCGGCAAAAGAGCGGGATGACGAGAACGCTGATGTGGATTTCTTTATCGGCCTCTACGATTACGGCAAAACGGAGTTGCGCAGGCGGCTCTGGATGGTGCTTTTCTGGTATCCGGGAGATAAGACCGAAGGGATACGAAAGCTCGAGAATTGCGTCGAAAACGGAATCCTGGCCGCAACGTCGGCCAAAATGGCCCTGGCCGATATCTACGCCAAGGAGGATCGTCATGCCGAGGCGATCACGCTTATTGAGGAATTGAAAGCGGACTACCCGGAGAGTAGATTTATTTTATGGAGTGAGGCCAAGTACTGGGAATCACTCGATAATCATGTCAGGGCGGCCGGTGTGTACCAACGTCTGGCCGAATCGTATCGGCACGTCGAACAGTGCGAATGCAACTATCTCGAAGTACGAGCCGCGCAGGTTGAGCATCTCGTTGAGGCGGGAGATCACGAAACGGCGAAACGCATTGCGGAGGAAGTCGCTGAAGCGCATTGTGGAGACGACGAACCCAGGGATTCGCCCTGCCGCCTTCTGGAGAAATACAAGGGACGAGAATATGCTAAAAGTGGACCATAGCATCTGCGATTCCTGCGCAACCTGCGTGGGGGTCTGTCCAAGCGATGCGTTGGAGATGTCCGAGTCGGAAAAACTCCGGGTAAATCATTCATCATGCACAAAATGTGGACTCTGTGTTAAAATCTGCCCCTTTGCCGCGCTGACGCTCTCCCGGGGATCGCATGATTGCAAATAGTGCCTGTCCCGAAGAACCCGAGAACGCAGGTTCACATCGGCCCCAATCGATGCACAGGGAGTTTTCGAACCGACACTAGATAGTTCTCGGAGAACCTTCATTCTTTCCCCGGTATGGGGAGCGAATTCGATGGAAAGATTCTATAATGGATAATGAAGTCTATGATGTCGTGGTGGTGGGTGCCGGTCCGGCCGGTGCAACCACGGCCCGTTTTGCGGCTCTGGCGGGACGTCGGGTCTGTTTGATTGAGCGCAAGAAAAAAGTGGGCACCCCGGTTCGCTGCGGTGAAGCGGTTGGGGTAAAAGGTGTGACGCGTACCGTTGCGATAGATCCACGATGGGTAAGAGCGAGAATCAGCCGCGGGTTCATGGTATCTCCTTCGGGGATACGGGTGGCGGTCGGGAAAGTTGATGAAGGATGTGTGGTAGACCGTGCCGTCATGGACGCAGATCTGGTTCGCTACGCCCGGGAGGCCGGGGCCGACTACCTTTCCGGAGCGGCAGTGCAGTCGGTAGAGCGTATCGGCACCGAGTATCGTTGCCATATTCCGGGAAAAACAATCGCGGGCCGAACCGTGACGCTTGCCGACGGGGTTGAATCGAAAGCCGCACGAGGACTGGGATGGAAAACCGAACTGCGGGCCGATGACCTGTATACCTGTGCATTCGGGCGAATTACTCATGCACAGGTTGAACCCGAATCGGTAGCATTGTACTATGGGCGAAACTACGCCCCCGGAGGGTATGCGTGGGTATTCGATCGGGGTGAGAATACGGCGAATGTGGGACTGGGGGTAGTCGGGGCTCAGAGTCGTCCGGGACTTCCTCTCCAGCTTCTGAAAAAGTTCACGGAAGATCATTTCCCCGGTGCCGAGCTTCGGGATGTGCACTGCGGCGGAGTCCCTGCGGCCAGGTGGATGAATCCGCTGGTGATCGACGGCGCCGTGCTGGTGGGGGATGCGGCACGCCAGGTCAACTGCATTTCGGGCGGAGGGATCGGATTTGCGTTGCATGCCGGTCGTCTGGCAGGGGAGGCCCTTGGTGAGGCAACGGTCGGCGAAACGGTGGAGTATTCGAGGATTCGGCAGTATCAGAAGAGATGGGCGAAGAATATGGGAAAAACTCAGGCCGGTACTTACGGGTTGAAAAAACTCGCCGCTACCTTTGAGGATTCGGTCCTGGACTCTATTGCTTCCCGTTTGGAGAACAAGAGT
>CAZEMW010000047.1:0-11035 GCA_964513105.1 uncultured Fibrobacterota bacterium | reverse complement strand
TGATGACTCTGCCGATGCTTGGAAACTGCACACTGGGTGAAATCCCTCGGGTTGTACTGATTGTCGATCACATGATCGATCCCGAACGATTGGCCTGTTTTGCCGGCGAAGGTGCCGATATCCTGGAAATTCGAGCCGACCTCTTTGATGGTTCGTTCGAGGAAGTCTGTTCGTATGTTGAGACCGTTAAAGAAGCGGTTGGGATTCCATTGCTCGGAACGCTTCGTGAAACAGAGGCAAACAAGAAAGATCGATTGAGTCTGTTTCGTCGATTGATACCGCACGTGGATGCCGTCGATATCGAGATAGACACTCCGATCCGTGATGATGTGATAGCTTTATGCGAGGGAAAAACGGTGATAGTTTCAGAGCACAACTACCGTGAAACCCCGGATGATGCCGCGCTGGGGGCCATTGTCGACGAAGCCGTTTTAGCCGGGGCCCGGATTGTCAAACTCGCCGTCACCGCCCGGTCGTGTGCGGATGTGGTCCGTCTGCTGCAATTTACCGCCAAACGAAAAGAACCTCTGGTCACCCTCTCGATGGGAGATGTCGGCATGCTCTCACGGGTTGCGGCACCTCTGTTCGGATCCTTATTCACCTATACGTTCGTCGGCGAGGCCGTGGCGCCGGGACAGCTTCCGTTTGGTGAACTTGTGGCGGAAATGAGACGGTATTACCCGTCCCTCTGTTCGTAAACTACCCGTTCATACCAGCGGAGTCGAGATGAATGGGTAGTTTTGCCATATTCAAACAGTGCGGTCCGGACTTATGTCCGGGAGAGTTCTCTGAGAAACAGTTGTAAACCCGGGTCCGGCACTGAAGTGCCGGTCACACGCAGTTCTGTAAGAGTTGGAGCCTTTGTCCGATAGATCCCCATAATGCGGCTTAGTATTTGAGCGAAGCCTGAATCCCGAGGTATCCGGCTTTGCCGGCTTAGGCGGGACAACCCGGTACCCTCGTGCAAACCCTGTGTTGAGCCGTCCATCGGCAAGAATAATGAGTCGACAAGCCACCGTCCGACCGTTCACGAATTCGAAACGGCTACCAGGGTTTCCAGCTTTTTCATCGCGGCGCCGGTATCGATTGCTTCTGTTGCCGCTTTCAAACCGTCTTTCGGAGTGTCGGTCAAACCTGCGGCGGCAATCGCGAAAGCGGCATTGAGAAGAACAACGTCACGGTGAGGTCCTCTCCGCCCCGAAAGGACTGCCCGAAGAATACCTGCATTATCCTCCGCGGTCCCTCCCAGGATAGAATCCTCAGTCGCTGAAGATATTCCAAACTCGTCGGGAGAGAAGGTATAGGTTTCCACTGCCCCATCATGAAGTTCCGATATTCTGGTACTGTCGGAAATAGAGACTTCGTCGATGCGGTTCAGCCCGTGGACGACAAACGCCCGGGTGCTGCCCATGTTTTTGAGAACATGGGCCAGGGGCTCCGTGAGGGCGGCATCATACACTCCGATTAGCTGGTTTTCCGCTCCAGCGGGATTTGTGAGGGGACCGAGAAGATTGAAAATCGTGCGAACCGCCATTTCTTTTCGAGGCCCGATCGCGTATTTCATTGCTTTGTGAAGAGCCGGGGCGAAAAGAAAACTGATACCAACTTCGTCGAGACAGTACTTCATTTTCTCCAAAGAAATCGAGACATTGACCCCGAGAGCTTCGAGAACATCGGCACTGCCGCTCTTACTGGAAACCGAGCGGTTACCATGCTTGGCAACGCGTGCTCCCGCACCGGCTGCCACGAATGCGACGGCGGTGGAAATATTGAAGGTGTTGGATCCGTCTCCTCCGGTTCCGCAGGTATCGACAAGATACTCTCGATTTTCGGGCAGCACCGCGGTGGCCTTTTCTCTCATAATTTCAGCAGCACCAGTGATTTCGTCGACCGTTTCTCCTTTCATTCGAAGGGCAATAAGGAGAGCACCGATCTGGGCGTCGGTCGCCTCACCGCTCATAATACTCTGGAAAACTGCTCTGGTTTCCTCGCGGCTCAGGGATTCACCCGATGTGAGCTTTTTGAGCGCTTCACGTACTGTCATACCGTTCTCCGAATGGAAACTGAATTTTGTTTTTTCCCATTTCGGTTCACACCGACCCGGCGGAAACCGAAATGTACACAGGCTCGATTTTCAAATACCAAAGAAACGTACCAGGTACGTATAGTCGTATCACCGGCCAATAGCTGGTATCACTATGGAATATGATATATTCTCTTCGCGGGTACCAAGCCGGATACCTCGGCACTTCGGCGCCACGCAAGCTCAGTTCAACCCGGCAACGCAGCGCAACGCCCTGCATCGTGATCTGCTCATCGGGCGAAGATCAAGCAGATCGTTGGAAAACCGAGACATGTGGCTCTGAGAGAATTATGAATACCTTCGGAAAGGCAGAAATGCAGAAGAAGACGTATCGCGATCAACTTGTACGTAATGCCGAAAACCCCCCGAATGCCGTTTTTGTCAAATCGGCGTCCGGCGTGGCCGGGTTCCCGGAGGGGAGTTTGCCGGAATTCTGTCTCCTGGGAAGATCGAACGTCGGGAAGAGTTCGTTCATCAATCATGCTTTCGGTCGGAAAAACCTGGCCAAAGTCTCAAAGACTCCCGGGAAGACCGCACTGGCAAACTTTTTTTCGGTGGAGAATACAATGACCTGGGTTGATCTGCCCGGATACGGCTACGCCCGGAAATCCCACGACGAGAATCGTCGTCTTGGGAACCTGATCGACGAATACTGCAGGCAACGTA
Organism: uncultured Fibrobacterota bacterium; assembly: GCA_964513105.1. Lineage (GTDB taxonomy): Bacteria > Fibrobacterota > Chitinivibrionia > Chitinivibrionales > CAYFVL01 > CAYFVL01. Next base: position 8,286 of record CAZEMW010000047.1, on the reverse strand, counting down.
CCAATCTTAATGGGGCAATACTACTGCTCGACATACGGCATCCCGGCCTGGACCACGACTATGCGGCCGTTGAGTGGTTGAGCGAAAACAAGATTCCGTTCCTGCCTGTTTTGACCAAGGTGGATAAATTGTCGAAAAATATCGGCGCCAAGCACGCTCGCCTCTATAAAAGGATGCTGGCCGAACCTCCGTTTATCGTAACCTACAGTACCCGGGAAATTCGGTACCGGGAACTCTTCTGGAAAATATTCTCGGACTGGGCTAGTCGGTACATACCCGCATCTTCCCGAAGCTGATTCGGGACTCGATGATCGGGGTGTTTTCGGACAGGCACTAATTAATGAAAATGCCGGCAAAAGAGATTCTGCCGGCATTTGAATTTACCCCTCGAATTGGGATTTCACAGAAGATCAAGCATCTTCCTGATGAGATTTCTGAGTTCGATCGTGGTTTCCCAGAAATACAGGCCTGTCGGGATTTCGTGATTGCTGTCGTAGGCCTTTTCGTAAACGACGCCGACTTCCTCGACGGCATTCTTGCTGTTGCCGGTTTGCTCTATTCTGGTCTGGGTTTCCGTTTTCATTCTGGTTTCTTCATTTTTGTCGTAGGAGTAGCTGGATACCTGAAGACGAACATCAAAAACGAGATCGGCTGTTTTGCCGGCTTCGACAGGCTCCATGTGACAGGAATCCCGCAGGAATTTGCGGATCGAGTTCTCCCCCTGAAAATCTTCGGGTATTTCCACCTGGTTGGCCGGGTTCACCTGGTAGGAAAGTCGATAGGTCGGCTTAATGAGTTGAAATATCAAGGTCTGCTCAAGACTGGACCCGGGTTCCAGTCCGAGATCCTGATACCGAAATGTCATGGACGTGTCGACCGCCGGACCGGCGTTTGGGCGCATATTGAGGAACGTTCCGTACGCAACGAACGGCATTTTCATTTTCCCGAAATCGGTCTTCCCGTCGGTGCCGGTTTTGACGGTAATAACCTTTCGTCCATTGGGGAGAAGTCCGTCGAGAACGAGCTCCGCAAAGGGGACTGAGTCGACGACGGCGGTAACGATTACCTCGTTTTCTATCGGATTCGGAGGCTTACCCTTCAGTACCGGAGCGCTGTAGGTAACGGTAATTGCGTTCAGAAGCTTCTGGAGCTCTTCCCCGGCCTTATTCACGAGTTGCGCACGAGCCGAATCCTTGGCGGTACCCAGCGGCGCCCCGACAATTCCCGCGGCGTAGAACAGCGTCTTCATCCCGGCGTTGTAGACTACAGCGTACCGCTGATGCTGAGCTCCTTCGACGGCAAGTCGTCCGAAGCTTTGAATAAGGGAATCCAGCCGGGTGTTGTGCTCGGCGATTAGATCATGCATCTTTTGCTCGGACAGGGTTATTGTTACAATCCACTCCCGGCCGTCAACATATGAATCTTTCTCGGCGCGACTGACCGCTTTTCCCAGTATCATGTCGAAATAGTGCGCGGATACGGGATTGGTGAGATCGAAATCCATTTGCAAGGTTTGGGAAACCCAATCCCTCAAGGATTGCGCCATGCTGTCGACTGCCGTACTGTCGGCGACATCTCGGAGTTCATCCTTGACCGGGCCCCGCAATGTCATTATTGAGGCTCCGACCACATTATCTGCCTTAGTGTATCTCGTTAGTCCGGCAAGAATCAGAATGCCGATCCATATCGTAAAACGCTTCATCACCGCTCCCTTCAGCGCACGTCATCGTGCCGGTCAACTTCCCTCGCCCCGTGGTATGGCTGTCGGACGACCGGTGGATGTTTTTATCTATCGTTTGAGTTTTTTGACGCCCGGTTGTTTATTCTTTCTTCCCGGCGTGTGCCTTGCCGATTCGGGCCGTTTTGCCGCTTTCGCAGCCGGTCGACGCGCCGAATGGGGTTTTCGGACAGGCACTATATAATAGGAAGATACATCCTCGACCGGCCGACGGCAACATTTTTGTGTTTGTCCGGTGTATCCATTACCACAAACCCCGGACAACTTCCACACACCGCAGGACGAACGGCAGCGATACGCCTCAGCCGATTTTGTCCATAACCATATCCGCCAGTCTCCGAGCATTTTCCTTGCTGGAAGCTTCGGCGATGCAGCGTAGAATCGGCTCGGTGTTCGATGCTCGAATATGAACCCATCCCTCGGGACGATAGATCTTCAGACCATCCTGAACGTCAATGTGGTCGTCGGCAAATTCTTCGGATAGTCGTGAGAGAATTGCGGCGGGTTCCGTCCCCTCGATCGGCACTTTCTCCTTAAGGACGCTGTAGTGCGGATATTGTGATACCAACCGGGTGATAGGTTTGCCGGTTTCGGCCATGAGATCAAGAATCAGAGCCAGCGCAGTCAATCCGTCGCGCACGGTGGCAACCTTCGGGTAAATAACCCCACCATTACCTTCTCCTCCGACACCGCAGTCGTGGGCATACATCCCTTTTACGACATTCGCTTCTCCAATCGGTGTTCTGAACACCGTGACTCCGAACTTCTTTGCAACATCGTCGATCACCATCGACGTGGACAGGTTCACGGCAAGATTCGACTTGTTTTTGGATAGTATCGATTGAAATGCCAATGCCGGGGTCATTTCTTCGGAAATTGGTTCTCCATGTTCCCCCATCGGCGCCAGCCGGTCGGCATCCGGGTCGAAGGCAAATCCCGCTGAAAAATCGTTCCGACTCTTGAGCAGGCTTGAGAGGTCGGTCAAGTGCTCGGGGCGAGGTTCGGGGTTATGAGCGAAATCACCGTCGAGTGATATATGTACTCCTTCCCACTCCACACCAAGCTGTTCGAGCAGACTTGGAAAGACTGCGCCGCCGGCACCGTTTGTCGAGTCAACCGCGACTTTGAGCCGCGCATTGCGAATAGCCTCGACATTCACCGCTGAAAGGATTCGTTCCACATGGGGAGTGATCGGATCACGGGAGCCAATCGGGGTTTCCGGTCCGGATGATGATAGATCCTCGAACTCGGCCGGCGATTCGGTACGATATGCCTTGTACACGGCTTCACACTCTTCGGCGTTATAGAGTCGACCGGACGCATGGACCATTTTGTAGCCGTTGTACGGATGCGGATTATGGCTGGCGGTAATGATGATTCCACCGGATGCCCCAAAGTGTTTTACGGCAAAGCAGGTGGTCGGGGTAGGAGCAATACCTATGTTTATCGGAATACCGCCGGCGGCAAGAATTCCGCGATAGGCCGCTTCGGCGAGCAGGGCTCCCGAAGGCCGGGTGTCTCTTCCAACGATAATCTCACCACCGCCGCACCGGCGTGTTTGTATAAAGGCAATCCGGGCAAACAGTTGCGTCGTGAGATCCTCTCCAAAGCGGCCTCGAATTCCTGATACCGACATAATCGGTTCATTTCCCATTTTTTATCCCCCTTGTGCGTATTACATCGCAATGGTATCGTAAAGATAACTCGTTTCCCTCTCCTGCGGCCGGCCGGAGCGGGCTGCAATAATCGTACACAATTCTGGTGAGATATGTGTTGTATACACATTATGAAAAGTCCTTTTGTCGTTTGCCTGCGTATTTGATATTTTTGTCATGGAAAGCATACGTTTCGGTGGGCTCGTCGATGCCGTGAGTCGGCTGAGAAACCTGGGGTAGGCCCGATAGGTTTTCGACACTTCTTTCACCTGTTTGTCGCACAATCCGGCGGTCTTGATCATCTGTCGGACGAAAAACCGGGACAAGCGCAACCCTGGATAATGGAGTTTACCGTGCCACCAATTGAAACACTCTGGATAGTTCCAATTTTCGGCTTTGCCCTGTTTATACCCATAATTATTCTGGCCAACAGTCGAAGTCGGAAAGAGAGCTCCGGTACCGACGAACCGAACCTGGAAGCCCAGGTGGCACGATTCAACAGCGGGGCTCAGATAGTTCCGGCCACCGTCCTTAGTGAATCCAGAGGAGCCGAGCGTCTTCAGGAGATGGAGAAAACAATCAGTCTGGTGATGGCGACGCTCTCCAATCAACAGCGATTGCTGCAGGGCGCAAATCCTCAAGACGGGGTGGTCGGAAAGGAACTGAACGTGCTTAAAGAGAAACTGCGGGAACTTCAGAAAGAATACGATATCGTCATCAGTGAAAACTACGCACTACGCGCTCGAGTTCAGTCGTTGCTGAAACAGGGACAACCGCTCGATGTAGAGAATTCTCCTGTCGGGAGAACCGGAGCGCTTGATTCCGCCGGCTCTCAGAACCGGAAAAACTCCAACGGGAAGCAACGAGCCGCCACTGGAACTGAGCTGCTTTATGACGATACCCGAACATTCAAGGCGTGGAACCTGGAAGATACTTCCGAGTACAATATCGCCGACCTCTAATCATTCAGGCCGGCGGGCACGGTATCCGTAGTCGTGCCCGCCCCGGGGCACCTTGATGCACGTTTCAGTAAGATCGACGGGCTTTCGGTCGCCTCCAGGCAAACCGGCGGAGTACCCCCGCACAGACCTCCTCTGAATTCCGCCGTTTCCGACAATCGGGCAAGTCCCGGGTATTAGGATTTCCTTTCTTGTGCAGACGCGGTGTATTTTGTATGGCCGGCCGCCGTCGATAGGGCGCAGTTCGGCATCTAAACGAGAGCAGCCTGGCAAATCCCGGAGATATTGATATATGAATTTGTCCTACAAGCAAAAAATCCCCCCGGTAGACGAGGTGGTTGCGGTACAGCCGCTTAATGAAGGTCTTCAAAAGGCGAAGAAGACGCGCGATGAGGAGATTCGAGCCGTTCTGGAGGGAAAAGAGAAGAAGTTCCTTATCATCCTCGGTCCCTGCTCGGCGCATGACGAAGACGCTGTGGTCGACTACGCGAACCGCCTGAAAATAGTCCAGGACAAAGTCGCGGAGAAGTTAGTCCTGATTCCCCGGATCTACACCAATAAACCGCGAACAACCGGGCTTGGGTACAAGGGAATGATGACACAGCCCGACCACCGCGCAAAACCGGACCTGGCCGAAGGTATTCGTGCGATTCGTCGGATGCACCTTCGGGTACTTGAAGAAACCGCAATGAGTGGTGCCGACGAGATGCTGTACCCGGGCAACCATCCCTATCTTGAGGATTTGCTGAGTTATGTTGCTGTAGGTGCCCGGTCGGTGGAGAATCAGCAGCATCGCCTGACGGCAAGCGGTCTGGATATACCGACCGGAATGAAAAACCCCACCAGTGGCGATCTCACGGTGTTGCTAAACTCCGTAGAAGCGGCGCAGCACTCACATATTTTCATCTACAACGATTGGGAAGTGGAAACCCGAGGAAACCAATTATCTCACACAATTATGCGCGGAGCCATCGATCAATACGGAAGAAATATTCCAAACTACCACTACGACGATCTGGTGAGACTTGCCGATTCCTATGCTGAACGGAATCTGGCGAATCCGGCAATAATAGTAGACACCAATCACGACAACTCCGGCAAAAAACACCGTGAACAGCCTCGTATCGCCCTTGAGGTCCTTCGAAGCAGGCGTTACTCGGAAGTTCTTCACTCGATGGTGCGTGGGCTGTTGCTCGAAAGCTTCATTGTCGAAGGACGTCAGGGGCCTGAAGGAACAGTCTACGGTCAGTCAATAACCGATCCGTGCCTCGGATGGGAGGATACCGAGCGGTTATTGATGGACATCGCGGATTTTCTTTAGCCCAAGATCGTGCAACAGCTTACGCAGAATGCCGTGCGTCGGCTGCGAAACATGGGTTAGACTCTTTGTCTGACAAATACACGCTTTACTTCGGCACGCTCACTTCGGCAAGCTCAGTGCAACGCAGCACAGGTTTTGGCGTATTATTTGTCCACAAAGGTTTTTTCTGTTTGACCTTTGATCTTAGACCTTTGACCTTCCGGCTCCGCCGGCTTAGGATTAACCGCCGGGATATCGTGCCGCACTCTTCCCCCGGGGCCGTCGAATGCCCTTTACATCCTAAGCCGCATTATGCGGAAGAATACCGCTATTGTATTGCGGCATAAGATACTGTACGCAGGACAAAATCCACCAACACTTCGACTATGCTCTGTGACCGAACGTGGATTTGTCAGCTACAGTATCTAAACGGCTCGTGTTGTCCTTTCGTGACAATCGGCGGAACCGGCGAGCGTATTCGACGTTCTTGACCAGTATATCCCCTTATTCTACCGTTTGAGGTGCTTCATGCACGCGTTTTGAGATGTCTATGAACATTTCTTTGCGTTTCCGCAAATCGTCCTTGTAAAACGGACTGTCGCTATGGGCTATCTCTGCACGAAGGTCACTTACGGTGTTGTCGAGCAACTCCATCAGTAGATCGCGCTCCTCTGAGGTGATTTCTATTTTCGACATACCATGCTCCTTGCATTGGGTACCGGTCTTCGGAAACTACTGAATAAGAATGCAAACAACACACCAACAGGGAAATACAGGTGTCCACATTTTACAAGAAATCTTCTGTAAGTTGTTGTTCTCAGGTTTGTTTCGCGCTCGCGCTCCCTTCGGCAAGCTCCGTGCATCGTGTGATCGGATTCGACAGTGTTTCCAGGAATTTGGATTACGAGTTACGCGCCTGAGCACGAAAAATGAAATTCCCTGGTTGCACCTACGTTTCCCGACCTTTGATCTTGGACCTACGATCCGGTTACCGAGCTTGCCGGGGACTCCGGCGTCGCCGACTAATAGCCTTCTGTTCCCGCCGAAGGCTGAATCGGCCAGTGGCCTCCACGTTGCCCATGAAGTCCACGGTCGCCGCGGTGTTCGTAGGGCTTTTCCGGCAGGCCGATTCGTTCTCCATCCTTAATCCATGGTTCGTCACCGCCGTACAGTTCCGATTCCAGGCGCGCGGTCAGATCCTCCAGAACGGTGGCGTGTCCGGGATCGGTCGAGAGATCGTTGTTTTCCCGCGGATCATTAAGCAGATCGAACAACTGGACAACATTACCAAACGGGTAGTAGATGAGCTTATACTGTTCGGTACGGATCATGCGTGACTTACTTACGGTCTCACCGTCTCCGAACTCTCCGTAAAGGTGCTCTCTTTTCTCCCGCCCCACCATAGAGATCCCTTCTACGGTCGAGGGCTGTTCGATTCCGGCGAGTTCCAGCAGAGTGGGCATGACGTCGGCAAGTCCGACAAGTCGATTGTCGGTAATGCCCCGACCGACCCGCTTGTCGTCGGGGAGACCTGCGAGAATCATGGGGATATTTGCCGAGTATTCATAGAACACCCGTTTCGCCCACATTCCATTGGTCCCGAGCATGTCGCCGTGGTCTCCGGTGAACAGAATAATCGTGTTGTTGAGGAGTCCTTCTTCCCGCAACGTACCGATCACGATTCGCATCTGGTGATCTATATGTGTGCATAGAGCATAGAACGCGCGACGTGCTTCTCGAATCATTCTGGGTGTAAAACGTCGTCTGGTTTCGGCGAGGGCGCGAAGCGCCGAAGGCAGTTTTCCCGTATCGGCGGCCCACTCCGCGATTTGCGGCATATCAATTTCTTCCGGAGCATACATGTCAAGGTACGCCTGAGGTGGTACGAGGGGAGGGTGTGGATGGCAATATGAACAGTACCAGAAGCCCGGTCGTGTCGGGTCGCGGCGTTTGATGAATCGAACCATTTCCCGGGTTGTCCAGTTCGTCACATGGTGTTCCTCGTCCAGATGCCAGGGGCGCGTTACGTAGTCGTTGTTGCACATGCCGTGAAACCATTGTGCTCCCGGATATCCCCGCTCACCCAGATACAGCTCATAGTCGTCGACCACCCCGAACTGTGTCCGTCCTTCTTCGGCAAGCATGACGTCGTCGAATCCGATTCTGTTTCGTTGAGGATACACGTGAACTTTGCCTGAGGCGTATGCCTGGTATCCCGAATCACGGAAGCACTGGGCAAGCGTGGGTATGTTCGGCATGGTGAGTCGTCCCTGGTAGATTCGGTCCCCGTGGGTTTTGGGCAGGGTGCCGGTCATCTGGGTACGCCTGGCCGGAATGCACACGGGACATTCGGAATAGGCGTTGGAGTAAACGGTTCCGCATTCTGCGAGTTGGTCGAGTGTGGGAGACTGTATGACCTGGTGTCCGGCGTACCCGGTGAGTCGGTTGGGCCAATGATCCACACATATCATCAAAACGTTTGGCTTGTTTTCCATATGCATTCATCCTTTCTGTTGGGTACGCGTCAGTGAACGAGCATCTGCCTTGGGGCCTGATGTTCCCTGCCGGCCGATTCGGTGGCGTCGACCGGCTGCGAAAGCGCCTGGCTTCGTTGTCCCAAGCCGTTCTGGGCGG
>CAZEMW010000046.1:2944-11044 GCA_964513105.1 uncultured Fibrobacterota bacterium | reverse complement strand
CCGGGTCGGAGAGGGGCCGGGGGTGAGGTCCGGAGTTCATGCTCATTCAGCAGAAAAAGGAGAACCGGTTTTCTCTCGCTGTAGCCGTGCTGGACGTCCAGGGCTATGTCTTGTTCAAAATACAAAATGTGACCGGACAGGTCATATAGCGTAAGGGGCTTCTGGATCAAGTGATACACCAGAAATGGGTTTCTACTTCGGATTGAGAATGTCATCAATCGCCACAATGAGTAGCCGTATTTCAAATCGGCGAGGGTAAGTGTCTGAACTGCGATTTTCACCAGGCATGAGTGGCAAGCAACAATTTCCTTTATATATATTGGGCCTTTGTCGGGTTGAACCGCGCCATGTACAGAATCGTATGCATGGCATGCCCTTTCAGTACCACGAGTGGGAGGATGTGTGAACATCAAACCGTTTATGTTGTTTGTCCTTGTTCTTGGATTGCTTGTTTCCGTATTTCTCGAATGCACCGAATCTGCCGTGAACCCCTACCATGTCGCTCCGGAACTCGAGCTTCCCACCGATACTCTAAGAGGCTATGTGGGTACTGAAATAGACTCCCTTGTGGTGAATGTGAGAAACAATGTTGAGGTCAATGAATTCGGTATAACTTCTGCATTGCCGAGGGGCCTTCTGTTCAATGCCGCACATGGGATTCTGTACGGCATTCCCGAAGAAACCGCTAATCTCACGTGCAGTATATATGCGAACAATGAATGGGGACGGTCGAAAAAAGATGTAACCTTCGCCCTCCAAATTGCTCCGGCCAGACCAGGGAGACCCGTGCCGACATCTACTCAGACATCGGTAACGCTCGCCTGGCCTCCCGTAGAAAGTGCTTCGGGGTACATCGTTTATCGGAAGGAAGAATCTGAGGATTTCTTCTCGTTGCTCAGAGAAACCGACGCGATCACAGTTACCGACGACGGGCTGACTCCGGGCACCAGGATTCTATACTATGTGGTGGCTCAGACGGAGGATAGCCTCGTTTCGCGGGCAAGTGATACGGTACAGGTCGATGTAGGTGCGGAAGCCGTACAACACTCGCCGACTGTTCAGATAACGGGACCGGCTGATGCTTCATCTTTTGGATTGAACAGCCAAATTGCCATAACCGTCGACGTTGATGACGAAGACAACAATCTACGGGCTGTTTACTTTTTCATCGACGGTAATGTTCATGCGACCGTGACTTCCGCGCCGTACTCGGCCATTTGGCCGGCATCATCGGGCGGAGAGCACACGATCAAAGTTGTTGCGGAAGATGCCGGTGGGCTTACGGCCGAGGATTCCATAACCATCACCGTGAATTCCGATAAGGGCATAGTGTTTGTCTCGCCTGCGAACGATACCGTTATAGGAATCAGTGAAGCATTAAGCCTTGCGGCTCAGACTCTGAGCGGTGGTGAGGAGCCTGTACGAATTTTGCTCTCTCTGGGCGACAGCGTTCTGGCTGAATGCGAAGCTTCAGAGTGCGAATTTGAGTGGACGGCCCGGGAAGGTGGCAGGCGCGAATTCACGGCGACCGCGCACTATGCCGACGGAGATTCGGTGTCCCATAAGATTACGGTTCGCGTGAACCGCGCTCCTCACCTGAGCGGTGTCGTGGATACCGTGATCGCGGAGAATGAATCGCTGGTCATGCAGATTATCGGGTCTGATCCGGATGACGACCTCTTGACCCTGAAAGCCCTAGATCTTCCGAGCAATGCCGCATTTCAGCCCACCGGAGACAGCGGTACATTCACCTGGAAACCCGGCAATGGACAGGCTGGTGAATACTCGGTCACATTCACGGCCTCGGACGGTGTAGAGAGTGCGGATAAGACAATGAAAATCGTCGTGACCGAGGCAGACCGTCCTCCGAATTTTGTCGAGTTGAGTAGCAAGCAGGTGGATGAGGGTGAGCAACTGTCTTTTACGGTTGAAGCCAACGATCCGGACGGTGACGACGTCTCTTACTCAGCCGGCGGCCTGCCGAATGGTGCAAGTTTTGACAACGAAACAGGTGTATTTTCCTGGAAACCGGGATATGACGACGCAAACACGTACACTGTGACATTTACTGCCGAATCGGGGGGGCTTAAGGATGAGGAGACAATCGAGATTCTGGTCCGGAATGTCGATAGGCCTCCCTATTTTGAACAGGTGCCGGATATCACGGTAAAGGAAACCGATGAGATTGGTTTCACTCTGCAGGCTCACGATCCGGATGTGTCGATGCCGTTGTCGAATATTTCGCACGGGCCTCTTCCCTCTGGAGCGGAATTCGTTGCGCCAACTTCGGAGGCTGCCGGCCATCGATTCGCTTGGACTCCCAACTACTCTCAAGCGGGCGATTATACCGTATCCTTCACCGTTACAAGCGAGGGTGACACGGCAACAATGGATGTTTCAATTACAGTCGAAAATCTGAATCGCCCCCCGACACTGAGCGGAGACCCCGCCGTTTCAGTGGGAAAAGGAAATACGTACACATTTACAATAGATGCCGACGATCCGGATGGGGATACGGTGACTATAGGTTTTGTCCAAAAACCCGACGGGATGGAGATTGACGGTCACACGATCACCTGGCCAGTCGAATGGGTAAGCCCCTATCAGATAGGAGATAAGGATTACGCTGTTGAGATAGAGGCCGATGATTCACATGGCGGGACCGATACAAAGCGATGGGCCATTGATATCGAGGGTCATTCCTCGCGAAGTAAGAGTAACGATCTGCCGGCCGACTTTGAACTTCTTGCAGTCTTGAACGAGGACACGATGTATGCGCGAGGAAGCAACTTGTGGGAGGTTCACGCAAAGTTTGGCAGTTCTTCATGGAGAAGGATATGCGAGTTCGGCAACGCTGCCGATGTGCCCTTCATAGGCCGGATCGTGGTCGCCAATCGAGAGCTGTTTGTGGGAGGAAAAATAGACGGACTCTACGCGGGGATCGTCAAGTATTCCCTGACGGGGAGTCTCGAAGAGACACTGCTGGACAGCGCGCGACTTGGATCTGTTGATGAATTCACCATTAGTGCCTCTCCCAGCGGAGATTTTGCGGCAGCGCGATACCGTCATAGCGGGGGAGGCATATACAACTCTCTTTATGGAATCAGTGGAGACACAACAATCGAATGGGGCATCTATGCGAATGATGCCAATTCCCCGCAAGACGTCGATGCTTCCGGTAGTCACATCATCGCCGTGGGGACAGAGCTTTCTTTTTGCAGCACCGACCGGGGAGCCAGTTGGTTTACAATAGACCAAACCATGAGTCAGGTGGCCCTTGACTGTAACGATGGTGATACCGCCTACATGATAAATGATAATTCCAGCATAAATTTATATCGAAGCGTTTTCACCGGCAACTCACTATCAACCGTGACTCTGTTCTCACAGCTGGAAAAGGTCGAACAAATCAAAATGGTTTCGGGATCCGCCGGATGGGTGGTGGTTTCCGATGAATTGTACTTCACCGAGAATGGTTTCTCCACTAAGCATAAGGAAAATCTTGGAATAATTGGATTGAACGTCGAAAAGCTATTTATTAACAAAAACACCAGGAAGCCTTTCGTCTATGCCGGTGGAGACCTGTTCTACTAGGCCCGATTGCGCCGGCTCCCGGGGAGAGAAGGCGGTCAGACGGTCCATGTTTCGTAAAATGCGAGGGTCCCGATATTTGGATATCCGAGTGGGGGATACGGGTCTGCGGTCTTTCCGGCTTTGCCGGCTCAGAAGGGCGGGCTAAAAGGCTCCTTCGGGACGTCTCGCCGGGCCGGTTCATACCGGTCGAAAGCAAAGGGGTGGATCAGCCATCCCCCCAAAAGGAGATTCAGCAATTCCACCCGTAAGCAATACTTCAGGAATCCTGGAAGCTGGATAGACCGGGGGCTCTTCAATCCCGACAAGCCCCCGTCACCAAAAGCCTCTCGGCCCTAGCGGGACACGACAACTCGCTTTGGCCCCGCCCCTGCCGTACGAACAAAGTAGACACCATTACCCACATGCCCACGAAGCTCTGCGCTCGTAACCGCGGCCGACTCCAGTCGCATCCCCTTCTTGCCCGCGGCGGAATAGAGGAACACCGGCAGTTTTGCGTTCGTTCCGACGGCGCATAGCCGTTGTGATTGACGGTAGGACTCTCCGGTTTCGTCGTTAATGTTCATGGTGGTACGGAGTTGCCCATGCTTTTAGGTCCGTACCAAGGCATAATCCTGCACCGTGCCGTCGAACCGCGAAATTCCTGCCTTTTAGTGGGAGGGTAAGCTGTTTATGTGAGCGCACGCACAATTAACGCATCACGTTTCACATAAACCTCGGCGATATTTTCTCCACATCGTTACTATCACAAGAAAACACACGTATTTCTAACAACATAATGATATATTGTACAATCTGTTTTGTGACACATAGAACGAATAAGTATTTTGTTTTATGTAATCACTTCTCACAAAAAAGCTATATCTCCAGTGTGGTTTTTCCGCCAATTGTGTGAATTTAGTAAGGACCATTGCGCCCGGATGAATTTAAGGCAGTTGTCGGGGACCGCGCCGGTGTGTATCGAAGACCTTCACGACGAAAGGGAGGTTAACACATGCCTGATAGCTGTGCTAACTGCCAAGCAACCACCGAAGCGGATCTTCTGAAGCAGCTCGACGATATGCTCGACGAGTATGTGGGCAAGGAAGGGTCGCTTATCCCCGTGCTGCAAACAGCTCAGAACATGTTCGGCTATCTGCCGGAACAGGCTCTGAAACTGATCAGCACCAAACTCGACATACCGTACAGCGAAGTGACGGGTGTTGTAAGCTTCTATTCTTTCTTTTCCACCGTGCCCCGTGGAAAACACCTGGTTCGGGTCTGCCTGGGAACCGCCTGCTATGTTCGCGGCGGGAAAGAGGTGCTCGCGGCCCTGAAAAAGGAAATGGGAATCGATGTGGGGCAGACAACCGAGGATCGTGTGTTTTCCCTGGATATCGGTCGTTGTTTCGGCGCCTGTGGTCTTGCACCGGTGATTATGGTCGACGATGATACTCATCAGAGGGTAAAACCCGCGAAGGTTGGAGAGATTCTGGCGCAGTATCAGAGCAATGAAGATTCGAAGGGAGATAAGTAGATGTCCACAACGCCCAAGACAATCGGCTCCACAGCCGAACTTACAAAACTTCGAGATTCGCTCAAGGAGCAGTCTTCGCGAGAAGAACAACGAATCAAAGACAAAATTCTGGTGTGTTGCGGGGGCGGGTGTCTTGCTTCCGGTGCCACAAAGGTGTATGAAGCTCTTGAGAATGCCCTTGAACATCATGATCTCGGCGACAAAGTGTCTCTGGTAAAAACGGGATGCCTGGGCCCCTGTGCCGGTGGACCGGTCGTGGTGATGGGGAAGGATAAAACCTTCTATCAGCATGTTAGCTCGCTCGATGCTACCGATATCGTTTCGAGTCATGTGGTCAACGGCAAACCGGTTGAGCGACTCACCTGGAAAGAGGACGAAGGTGAGAAACCGATCCCGGTTATGACCGACATAGAGTTTTTCAAACGCCAGACCAAAATCGTTCTGCGTAACTGCGGTGATATCAACCCCGAGAGTATCGATGAATACATCGCCTCCGAGGGGTACGGGGCGCTGGCGAAGGTGCTCGACTCCATGGGTCCCGACGATGTCATAGAAGAAATGAAGAAATCGGGCTTACGCGGACGCGGCGGTGCCGGTTTTCCCACATACCTCAAGTGGACCTTCACTCGCAAATCCGAAGGGGATGTGAAGTACATTCTCTGCAATGCCGACGAAGGTGACCCCGGCGCTTTTATGGATCGAAGCGTGCTTGAAGGAGATCCTCACAGCCTTATAGAAGGTATGGCGATCGGTGCCTATGCGATCGGCGCGGCGCAGGGATATGTGTACGTCAGAGCCGAATACCCGCTTGCCGTCGAACGCCTTCAGAAGGCAATCGACACGGCACGGGATCGAGGGCTTCTTGGCGAGAACATTCTCGGAACCGGCTTCTCGTTCAACCTTGAAATCCGAATGGGTTCCGGAGCGTTCGTCTGTGGTGAAGAAACCGCGCTGATCGCTTCGATCGAGGGAAAACGCGGTGAGCCTCGTCCTCGTCCGCCGTTCCCCGCCGTGAAAGGCCTCTGGGGCAAACCAACCGTTCTCAACAATGTCGAAACCTATGCGAATATCGCCGCGATCATGCTCAACGGTGGAGACTGGTTCGCGTCGTTTGGAACCGAGAAGAGTAAAGGTACCAAGGTATTTGCACTGGCCGGCTCGATCAAGAACGCCGGTCTGGTCGAAGTCCCGGTCGGTACGACCCTCGGCGAACTGGTGTACGATATCGGCGGCGGCACGGTAAAGAACAAACCGTTCAAGGCCGCCCAGATCGGGGGACCGTCGGGCGGATGTGTGCCCAAGCAGCACCTCAACGTTCCGCTCGATTACGAGTCGCTCTCCGAGCTTGGTGCCATTATGGGCTCCGGCGGCATGATTGTCATGGACGAAGACACCTGCATGGTCGATGTCGCGCGGTTTTTCCTTGAGTTTGTGCAGGAAGAGTCCTGCGGAAAGTGCGTGCCCTGTCGCGTCGGTACCAAGCGAATGCTCGAAATACTCGACCGCATCTGTGAGGGCAAGGGACAGGAAGGTGATGTTGAGACTCTGATCGAGCTTGGAACGCAGATCAAGGATGCCTCACTCTGCGGACTCGGTCAGACTGCGCCGAATCCGGTCCTCTCGACCATTCGCCATTTCCGCGACGAATACGATGCGCATATACGACAGAAAGAATGTCCCGCGGGTGTTTGCCCGGGTCTGGTGCGGGCACCGTGTCAGAGCGGATGTCCGGCCCATGTCAATGTGCCCGGATTCATATCACTGGTCGCGGACAAACGGTACGCCGAAGCACTTCGGCTGCATCGTGAACGCAACCCGTTTGCCAGTGTCTGTGCCCGGGTCTGCTTTCATACCTGTGAAGAGAAATGTCGACGATCGTCGCTTGACGATTCAGTTTCCATTCGTGGTGTCAAGCGATACATGGTCGATCAGGAAATAACGATTCAGACTCCCGAAGTGGTTGAGAACGCCGAGAATGCCAAAAAGAAAATCGCGATAGTGGGTGCCGGCCCGGCCGGTTTGACCTGTGCGTACTTTCTGGCTCGTATGGGCTACCGTCCCAAGGTGTTCGAAGCCGAACCGCGGCCCGGCGGCATGCTCGTTCAGACTATTCCCGCGTATCGACTTCCCCGGGAAGAGCTGGCACGCGAAATCCGCATGATCGAAGGTCTCGGGGTCGATATCGAAACAAACAAACGGCTGGGTAAAGATTTCACCATCGCCGGCCTGAAAGACGACGGCTACGAAGCCATTTTCCTTGGAGTCGGGGCTCCCCAGGGCGTAACGCTCAACATTACCGGCGCCGACGCCGAGGGTGTTGCCGAGGCTATTGGGTTCCTTCGTGAATACAATCTGAAGGGATCGGTCAAAGTCGGCAAGAAGGTGGTTGTCGTAGGCGGCGGAAACTCCGCTATCGATGCCGCACGAACGGCCGTCCGACTGGGCGCCGAGGTGACCGTGGTGTATCGTCGGACTAAAGACGAAATGCCCGCGTACGCCGAGGAGATCGAAGAGGCACAGCAGGAAGGCGTTGTGATCAAGACTTTGATCTGCCCGAATGAGATTGTCAAGAAGGACGGCAAGGTCGCAGGGGTTCGGTGTCACAGCATGGTTCTGGGCCAGTTCGACCGGTCCGGGCGCCGACGCCCCGAAGGTGCTCAGGATGAGATTATGATCGAAGCCGATCAGGTGATCTTTGCCTGCGGTCAGAAGTTGGATACCGCACCGCTGTTCGACGGTGTTGAGTTGGAAACGATTGATGGAAACCGGATCAAGGCAAATCCGCTGACCGGGCAGACCTCGGTGCCGTATGTGTTTGCCGCGGGTGACGCCGCAACCGGACCGTGGTCGGTGGTAGCCGCCATCGCCGGAGGTGAAGTTGCCGCGGCGGGTATCGATGAATACCTGACCGGGGATATCCATGCTTTCTGGCGCAAAGACTACACTCCGGAGACCAATTTCGATCCCGACGCCGATCCTGCTCCGTATCAGCG
>CAZEMW010000046.1:0-2934 GCA_964513105.1 uncultured Fibrobacterota bacterium | reverse complement strand
CGAATCGAGACCGCCCGTTACGCACGCGACCGGGCGGAATCACTGATTGGGCATTCGAACCCTAAGGAGAATTTTTGATGATATCGCTGAGTATTAACAATACAAAGGTTGAGGTTCCTGAAGGAACCAGCATTCTGGAAGCGGCAAAGCAGGTAGGGGTCAAAGTACCCACGCTCTGTAACCTCGAGGGCAAAGAGGCCAAGGGCGCCTGCCGGGTATGCCTTGTCGAAGTAGAGGGTGCTCGATCACTCGTTGCTTCATGCGCAACCCCGGTGGCTCCGGACATGAAAGTGTTCACCAACACGACACGCGCGCGCAATGCGAGAAAAACAGTTGTTGAGCTGCTGCTCTCGGAACATGACGGAGACTGCCCGACCTGTACGCGCAATGACGACTGCGAGCTGCAGGAAATAGCTCGCTCCATGGGTATCCGGGAACTTCGGTATGAAGGCGAAAAGGCCAAGGCCGGGCTTGACGACAGCACGCCGGCGCTGGTGCGCGACAATGCAAAATGCATCAAGTGCCGACGATGCGTCACCGTGTGTGGCGAGACCCAGGGCGTGTCCGCTCTGTTCCCGCAGGGACGGGGTTTCGATTCGGTTATCGGCCCGGCGTTCGATACCAATCTGGACAATGTCGCCTGTGTGCAGTGTGGACAGTGTTCCGCGGTCTGTCCGGTTGGGGCGATCAGCGAAAAAGGACACATCGACTACGTGTGGGAAGCGCTCGACGATCCGAAGAAAACCGTGGTGGTTCAGACCGCACCGGCAATCCGGGCGGCACTGGGAGAGTGTTTCGGGTATGAACCCGGTACGCTCGTTACCGGCAAAATGGTCTCGGCGCTTCGTCAACTGGGTTTCGAGGGCGTTTTCGATACCAACTTCACGGCCGACCTCACTATTATGGAAGAAGGGACGGAGCTGCTAACCCGGCTGAAAAAAGCCCTGGTGGAAAAAGAAGACGTTGCGCTTCCGATGTTCACCAGTTGTTCTCCGGGATGGATCAAGTTTGCCGAATATTACTATCCCGAATTCCTGCCGAACCTCTCAACCTGTAAATCTCCGCAGCAGATGTTCGGTGCGGTGGCAAAGACATACTACGCTCAGAAAATTGGTAAGAAGCCCGAAGATCTGGTGGTGGTCTCCATTATGCCGTGCACGGCAAAGAAGTTTGAGGCGCAGCGCTCGGAAATGAATTCCAGCGGTGTGCAGGATGTGGACTATGTGCTCACAACTCGAGAACTCGGCGGCATGATCAAGCAGGCCGGTATCGATTTCGAACTGCTTCCGGACGACAAAATGGACGCACCTCTGGGACTGAGCTCCGGAGCCGCCGACATTTTTGCCAACACCGGTGGTGTTATGGAAGCGGCCCTTCGAACCGCCTACGAAATCATCACCGGCAAGGAACTCCCGATGGAGAAACTTCACGTGAAGCCGGTCTGGGGATTGGACGGCGTGAAAAAGGCCACCATCAAAATAGAGGGTACCGTACCGGACTGGTCGTTCCTCGAGGGAGTCGAAGTGAGCATCGGAGTGGCTCACGGACTGGGTAATGCGCGTAAGGTCATGGAAGCGATAAAGAATGGCGAAACATTCCACTTTATCGAAGTGATGACCTGCCCGGGCGGCTGTATCGGCGGCGGTGGTCAACCACGCTTCACTACCGACGAAATTCGACAGAAGCGCATTGAAGCCATCTATCAGGAAGACGAAGGTAAGACGGTGCGTAAGTCTCACGAGAATGTTGAAGTGAAACAGATCTATGAAGAGTTTCTTAAGACACCACTCGGAGAAAAATCGCATCACCTGCTCCATACCAAGTACGAGAAGCGGGACAAGTTTTAGTTTTCTACTTCCCGAAGACTGAACCGGTATTCCGTGCCGTTACGGCGGAACCGAAGGAATGATACAAAGCTCAGGCCGTCGGAGAGACGACCTGAGCTTTTCGATTCAACGCATGCCATGCGTTTTCCGCGCGCAAAGTTGGCCCGGGAGAGAGAAGACTGCACGGAGATGACTCAAACGAACACCGCACCCACACCGCCGTTCCATACCATTTCTCTGGGTACTGTCAATGTTTTCGTGACGACCGGCCCTCACGCGGTTCTTATCGATACCGGCTCTCGGGGCAATGAAGAGACGATACTACAGGCATGCGCCCAACTCGGCATTTCTGAGAAAGACATCTCCCTCATTCTCCTGACACACGCCCACAGCGATCATTTTGGAAGTGCGGCTTCGCTGCGGCAACGGCTCGGCGTTCCCGTAGCAGTCCACTCCGACGATGCACCCTGGGTACGGAAGGGAAAGAATCCTCCTCTTCGAATAACGGAGAGAATCAGTGCCGAAGCGCGGAAGCTGATTGACGAACACGCCACGGCTCCCTACCCGCCCTGCGAAGTCGACCTGGAGTTCACGGACGCCGGGGCGATTCGGGAATATGCTCCCACAATGAGAGTTGTTCACACGCCGGGGCATACCAGAGGCTCCGTGTCTCTGGTCTTCGACAACAACGTCGCCGTCATTGGTGATCTGGTCGCCGGCCGGGTCACTCAGCCACGGTTTCCCCGGCGACCGTTCTTTGCAGAAAGCCCTGCGCAGGTCCGTGATGATCTTGAAAAGCTGCTCGCTCTCGGCGTGCAGTCGTTCTTCGCTTCTCACGGCGGCCCCTTCAGCCGTCATCGAATTGAAAATCTTTTGAAAAAAAATCGGGAATGGTTTGCCCGGACCGATTCCGACTGATACAATCTGACTCAAATAGTCTGTTTCTCAGTTACGGTTTCCCCGACCCGGGGCGAACGAAATCTTTTCCGGTTTTTAAAAGAAATCACCCCACATCAATTGAAGTGGTATATTTTAGGTAACGTAGATTCAACGACTTGTATCTAGTGTCTGTCCGAAAACCCTCGAAAACACCCCGTTCATCGAGTCC
>CAZEMW010000045.1:1642-11159 GCA_964513105.1 uncultured Fibrobacterota bacterium | reverse complement strand
CTTAAACTCATTGACTCGTCGGCGACTCTCAAGCGGCGTATCCTGGACTTCTACCATCGTAACGAATCTCAGCCCGCTAAGCAGCGAGGGATGTTTGACTGGATAAGAACGAATCTTGGATTAAAGGCCGGTTCGTTGGGGATCGCGTTTCTTCTCTGGTTGATTTTTGCATATCGAGTTGAAACCGTTTTTAAAACCGTATCAGTCCCAATTGAGTACCGCAATGTCCCGTCGGCGTGGATAATCGAACCTTCACTTCCCACTCAAGCGCAGGTGACCTTGAGTGGCCCGGAGCGAAGTTTTCCTATGAGCGGGGTCGACCCGACATTGTCGATTGATCTGGCGAAGGTGGAACCCGGAGAAAATGATATACCCCTGACGCCGGAAGATGTTACGTTACCGCAAGGACTCGATGTCTCCCGTATTGAGCCGAACGTGATTCGTTTCAGTACGTCGAAGAAATCCGAGATGCAGCTTCCGGTAAAAGTGCGCACCGACAGCGCCGACGGGGAGTGGGAATTCCGCATTGTTCCTCTTGTCGATACTGTTCGGGTCGAAGTCGATGCGGACACGTGGGGGAAGGTTACTCATATCCCCACGGAAGTTCTTTCTCTAAAGGATATTCGTTCTACCGTATATCGCAATGTGAAACTCATTCCGCCCAAGGGAGTCAACACCACCGTCAAGACACCGAAAACTATTCGCGTCCGCATCGAAGTGTCACCCCGCGAAGAACAGGAAAACGTGACTGCTGCCGTTCCGGACCCCCTGTGATGTCCTTGTCCGGTGAAAAAACACGACTTTTTCAATCCTCAGTGGCCTATCTATGAACTGAGATGAGTCGTATGGTCCCGGGACACAATCGTACGTTTGTCGGACGATCTTGTCGAGGCTTTTGGGAACAGTCACGAATCGGCTTTTTTGCATTGGGTCACTTTTTTCGGTTTCCCGTTCCTAATAGCCCCTCCTTAATCGTATTATCATCTCAACCGTGTGGTGCGCATCTTCGAATTCGCCGGGTATTAAGCATCAGATTTAAACGTTTCATGCTCCAGTCCGGTGAAACACACTCGTTGTGTAGCAGACGGTCCCTTTGTACATCTCCTCTCCATTCCTATCTAAATACGCGATTTTGGGGGTTTTCTTTGACTATTCTCATTCGCCGGTGATATTTTCAAGGGGTACCCTCTGTGCGCACGATGGGGTTTTTCTTGAAAGTATGATTCTACAATCATAAGAAATCGCGGTACCGAATACCCTATCCAAACATTTCAATCCAAGCAGGTAGAAGACGTGACTCGAACAGTAAGACTCCTTTTTGCGGCAGGTGTTGCCGTCCAACTTTTTTTCAGCACCGCCTTCTCGTTCAACCATCCCGAAATCGAATGGAAAACGGTTGAGTCAAAGCATTTCAAATTTCACTATTACGACAAGACAGAACCGGCATTATACGCGGCCTGGCGTGTCGCCGAAGACGCATATGAGTCACTTTCAAAGCTGTATGAGTACGAATCCCGCAGGAAAATTAACGTTGCTCTCGCCGACTATGACGATTACAGCAACGGTTTTGCCGCCTGGACCATGAACGCTATAATGGTGTGGGTTCCGGATGGAGAATTCGATTTGCGCGGGAATCCGCCGTGGCTCAGTAATGTGCTCACTCATGAACTGGCTCATATCATCTCGCTCAAGAAAAAACGTGGGCTTCAGTTGCTCAATTGGGACCTCGCCCTTGAGTACCATTCCCCAAATTCGCAACTTTCGCTCCACGAACCAATCGCACTAACACCATTCTTCCCAAACTGGTTTATCGAGGGGACTGCCCAGCTCGGATCCGAATCGCAGGGATATGATTGCTGGGATACCAGGCGCGATATGGTTCTTCGATGCGCGACACTCGAGAAGCGCCTTCTGTCGTTGAGTGAAATGGGCAACTTTACCCATGGATATGTCGGCAATGAACTTGTGTACAATCAGGGATATTCACTGACACGTCGTCTGGAGCAAAAAATCGGTGCTGAGGGAATCGCCAAGCTTTGGCAGGCGGCTCGTGATCGCGATCTGTTCGGTTTCTCACTAAGTTCTTATCTCGAAAAGAATCATAATTTCACAACGAAAAGCCTGTACCGCGAATGGGTGGACAGTCTCCAGAAGCACTATTCGGCTATGCGACCGGAGAATCCAACACCGGGAAAGGATGTATGGATTAAGGGCACCTATAATCTCGATCCCAAGGTCTCGACCGATGGGAAATACTGGGGATGGCTGACAAACCATCGGGATGACTTTCGTCGCACCGATCTGGTCGTCGCCCGCTACGGCGAGACAAAACCGATCGCACGCATCGCGTATGCGAAGGAAGGGTGGGATTTTATCCCGAATTCCTCGTCGGTATGTTACATAAAATCTCGTGAACCGAATGAGAACGGATCGTATCTGAACGATATTTTCAGGACGGAACTGGGTACCGGAGAAGAGACGCGGCTTACCCGGTCTGCCCGCGTATACGATATTGCCTGTTCACCGGACGGATCGCAGCTTGCTTGCATACGGTTCGAAGCCGGCGCATACTCCCTGGAAACGTTTTCTTTGAGCACCAGGCAGTTTACAAACATTAGGCCGGGGGAGCTCGGTCGTCCGTTCGTTTCGCTGTCCTACTCGCCAAACGGCTCGGACCTCGTTGTGTCGCGTCGTACGGGCGGGAATGCCGACCTTCTCATCGTAAGCCTTGACAAAGATAGTAGCATCACGGTTTTGGGAACCCCCGGACAGGAACTCACTCCCTATTGGTCGTCGAACAACAGAATTTACTTCTCAGCCGATTACGACGGCATATTCAACATCTATTCCATATCCTCAGACGGAAGCGATCTTCAGAGATATTCGACGGTGGTTGGGGGCGCCTTTTCCCCCGCACTCGGTGCCGATAATCCTATTCTGGTCTCGGAGTATACGGCAGGTGGTTTCAAGATACGGTCGATTGCCGGCGAAGGCACCCCGTATGAAATTCCCGAGCCCGTGCAATGTGCGTTCGAACCGCTTCCCGAGCCAACCGGCACCGTAAAAATCCGGGCAACCGATTATGACGCCGATTATCTTCGTCCCGCCTGGAGCGTTACCAGCGTGGCAAGCTTTACGGATACCGGCAATGCCGCTCCGTCACTCGTGGGCGAAGGTGATTTTGACGGTCTGGCGGATACGCTGTTTATGGAATTTGCCACGTATTTGTCGATGTTTCGAACGGATGCGGTTGGGCGCAAAAGCTCTTATCTCGGAGTGGGGGGACTTCTCGCACCGGTAAAAACGCTGAAAGAGGACTCCACCGAGGAAACGGGTGAGGAACTGGTAGCCGGACGTAAGGGAATGTCGCCGGGTGTACGCAGCTTCCTGGATCAGCGACGGGGCCGTCCACATCACCGGTCGCTCCACGAACGCTCGCAGCATTCTTTCAATCGATCCGTTCGCGGCGTCCGCGCCAACCACCGGCTTAGTCTCGGAGCGGATACTACGATAGATGCGGATTCGGTTGACGAAGGCGAGGAGTCGTGGTTTCCAATAATGGGGTTGTTCGGTTTCTGGGGCGTTGAGAACGCGTCATTTACTCCTACCATCGGTTTTGAGTTGAGCGGTACCCTGAACATGGCACCGATGCCGGTTCCGGGGGGGGTCCAGGCAATGCCGTATCTGTATTGGCATGTAACGCGTCCCCTGTATGTCGGTATTTCCGCGAACGTCTCACTTCAGCCATTCGCACTTCCGGCCGGGGTAGGGTATGCCGTTCAGATACCTGTGTGGATGGAGTGGGCGAATGACGGGTATTTCAATGAAGATTTCGGGTATAATTTTTCAGACGTAACCTACTGGAGTGTGGCGGCGAGCCCGTTTATGGTTCCGTTCCTGACGATTGAGGACGAAATAGATGGAGACGGAGAAATCGTGCAAGATACGACGGCCACTCCTCTTGCCGGCATCCAAATCGATATCAATGGAGGACGGCGATTTCGAATGACAAAATATGGGGCGTTTGGAATCGATGCGACCGTGTCCGCAACTTTCACCGGGGATTCGGTGGAGTGGACCGGATTGGATTTGGCGGGTATACCGGGTAAACGGGATCTCGAAGGTGCTACCAACGGACTCTATCTGTTTACCAACACGCTCGATTTCACCTATCCCCTGATCCGCAACATCAATTTCGGACGTCGGATTTATGCGGATAATCTTTATGGAAGGACCTGGATTACCCACGGATTTTTCGCCGACGACGGCGCCTTTGAGACGGCATCGAGAAAGCTGCTGGAGGACCCGCGCAGAATTCCCGGAGACCTTCAGGTAATCCATACACTCGGGCAGGACATTTATATGGGGGTCATCAAGAACTCGATATTTCAACGTACCCTGAATCTGTCGGTTTCCTATGATTTTGTGGCCGAAGCGTTCGGTTTGGGGTTCGGAATGTCTTTTTAGACTGTCTGTCTGACAAATCCACCTTTTTTTTGGCGTATTATTTGTCAGACAACGAAACTATCCGTTTGATCTTTTATTTTTGGTCTTCGATCCGGTTTCCGAGCGAAGCCGAGGTATCCGGCTTTGCCGGCTTGGTGTGGTGTCCGACAAACGCCTGTATTAATTCTTGGCAATTGTCGGTCGCCACACTGGGTTCTTTTTTGATGTACTGTTTGTCGCATGTGTTACATATAGATAAGAACTAATGGAAGCATAAAGGATACTTAAGTGCGATTTCTTCTGGTCTACCCTTCCTGGCCCAAGCTTGAGCATCAGACGGAATTCCATTTACCTCCGCATGGGCCTACAGTTATGGCGGCGGCTGTTCCGGACTGGGTGGATGTTCGGTTTTGTGACGAAAATGTCCAGGAAATACCACACGGTGAAGAATGGGACTTTGTTGGAGTCTCTGTGATGCTCACCAGCCAGCTTTCGCGGGCGTTTTCGATAGCCGCTCGGTTTCGGGCTGAAGGGGTAAAGGTGATTTTCGGCGGGATATCAGCGATGCTGCACGCCGATGAAGTAAGAATGCACTGCGACAGTCTGTTTTTCGGCGAAGTTGAGGGACGACTCGAGCAGGTTTTCAGGGATTTTCAAAAAAATAAACTTAAACCCCTTTACGACTATCATGAAGATTTTCCGGAAACCGATCTGATTCGTCCGGCGCGTCGATCCATTCTGGATATGGAACGGTATCAGTACAAGGGCATGGCCATGGCGGAACTCTTCCATGCCTCTCGGGGGTGCCGTTTCAACTGTTTCCCCTGTTGCACTCCGTTCCTGGGTGGCCGTCGGTTTCGTCCCAGACCCATGGAACGGGTTGCCGAGGAACTTGCGACAATACAGGGAGAGCGGCTTTTTGTAGTCGACAACTCTCTGGCCCAAAACAAAGAGTGGGAAATGGAGCTATTCAGAACGATGGCTCCGTACAAAAAATTCTGGTGCAGTCATCCCATCGAAGACGATGATGAAGTCTTGCGACTTGCCTACGAAGCGGGTGCCTGGTATGTTTATCAAGCAATATTCGACACTTCGGAGTATATACGAAATCGGATCAAGAGATACAAGGATAACGGTATCGGGGTCGAGGGCACCATTATTCTCGGAATGGATGAGCATACCGAGGATGAGATAAAGCGGCTGGTGGATTTTCTACTTGAAGTAGAACTTGACCTCGCGGAATTCACGATTCTGACACCGTTCGCGCAAACGCCTGTTCGCAGTCAACTGGAGAAGGAAAACCGCATCCTTACGGACGATCACACGCTTTACGATGCGGGCCACGTGGTCTATCGTCCCCGAAACATAACTCCCGAAAAACTTCAGGATATGTACCATTATGCCTGGGAGACGTTTTATGCCGACGAGCCCCAGACATATAAGATGTACAAATTATACAAGCGATTGTTGAATCGAAAGAGAGTATCCGGTGCGTCGGCGGAGCCCCGGCATGATGCGTGAAGCGTACGTCACGGGAATGGGAATGGTATCCGCACTTGGAGCCGGGGCCGACCTGCACAAAGAGGCGATGACTACCGGCCGAGGGGGATTGTCGACTCGAACGTTTTTCGACGGCGCACCTCCCGATCCCTGCATATGCGGCATAGTTCCCGATTCCGTTATTTCCGGTAATTTCGACGAAACCGCGGCCGACCGCGCGGATTTGCTTCTCGACCGTGCCACTGAAGAATGCCTGGTCGGGGCCGGCTTGAGTGACGGTTGTCGAGCAGATATGATCGTCGGCAATACGCTGGGGAATATGCACGCCGGATCGCTGTATTACCGGAAGTGGCGGCGCAAAGAGGCTGTGGATTCCCAAATCCTGCAGGGCTTCACCGGAAACGCTCCCGTCGACCGAGTCGGTCGTGTACATGAAATTGAAGGACGTAAATGGGCCCTCAGCTCAGCCTGTGCAGGTGGAACGGTTGCACTGGGACGCGGTTTCATGATGGTTGGCGGGGGAATGAGTGATTGCGTTCTGGCCGGCGGATTTGATGCCTTATCGCCGTTTGTCGTTGCCGGCTTCGCCTCACTTCGGCTCGTATCTCAACGAGAATGCCGACCGTTTGATACCGACCGGGACGGCTTGAACCCCGGGGAAGGTGCCGCTGTATTTGCGATTGAGACCCGGGAACACGCCAAAGCCCGGGGAGCCCGTCCTCTGGCACGTATAGAAGGGTTCGGAGGTGTTCTGGAAGGATACCATCATACCCGTGCCGATCCGGAAGGCAGCGGGGTAGCCGTGGCGATGCGTAAAGCTTTGGATATGGCCGGAGTCGGTTCGGAAACGGTAGACCACATTCACTTGCATGGAACTGCCACACCGGCAAACGACCTCTCTGAATACAATGGATGCTCTACGGTCTTCGGTCGTCGATTACCTGAAATTCCCGTTTGCTCGACAAAATCAATGACCGGGCATACCTATGGTGCCGCGGGTGCATTGTCGGGCGGGTTTTCAGTTCTTTCGCTGCAAACCGGAATAGTTCCCCCGACACTGTTTCACGAACATCTCGATGAGCGGTTTGTTGGCCTGTCGGTGTCGTCGAGTCCGATATCGTGTGATTTGAATCGAGTCTTGACGGTGTCACTCGGGTTTGGAGGAGAAGCCTT
Organism: uncultured Fibrobacterota bacterium; assembly: GCA_964513105.1. Taxonomy (GTDB): domain Bacteria; phylum Fibrobacterota; class Chitinivibrionia; order Chitinivibrionales; family CAYFVL01; genus CAYFVL01. The sequence continues at coordinate 4,040 of CAZEMW010000045.1, read as the reverse complement.
TGCGTTGGTGCTTTCCAGGGTGGCCGCAGAATGAAAATGACCGTTTCTTTGGATGGGATCGGGTTGATTCTACCGGGTGCTCACGAAGCCGGTCGGCTTTGCGGTGCAGTGGGGGAGAGTATTCGCAAAAGAGTCCGTCAAATCGATGAAATACCGCTTCCCCGGGGAGCGAATGTCCGCGCGCTTCGGCGTTCGGCGCGACTGACCCGGCTTGCGCTTCATGCCTCGGACAAGGCGTATCGGGGCGCGTCATACTCGGGTGCCGATACCGGGCTTTACGTCGGTTTGACCCACGGTACCACTTCTCTTCTGAGGGAATTTCACGACTATTTGTACGATTACGGCCCCGATTCTACGAGTCCCAATGCTTTTTCCAACGGCGTGACCAATGCCCCAATGTCGACAGTATCTCGCCAATTCGGCATAACGGGGGGAGGGTGCACTCTGGTCGGTCGACAGAATGTGGGATTGGAAGCTCTGCGGCATGCCGCATTTTCTTTAGAAACAGGCGAACACAAACAGTGTCTTGTCGGAGCCGCCGAAGAGTACTCGGATTTGGTGGAACATGTCTATCGTGGATGTGGCGAAATGAGAATGGGCAGGTGGGAGCGACGATCTGAACCGATGGGCGAGGGGGCCGTGTTTGTGCGACTTACCCATGCGGAGCAAAGCGACATTGCGTACACCGCTCTTGATAATATAGAAGGAATACGTCCCGATTTGGTCGTCACCGATCTCTCAGTTGCGGCATTGCGCAGCGGTGGCCATAGAGCCTTACGACTTAGTTTGGAAGCCTTGTCCGTTCCGATACCGGTGGTACTGGGAACGGGGGCGGTGTTCGGCGAGCTTCACTCGGTGAGCTCCCTGTTGTCGGTGTCGGTAGCTCGTGACATTGTGATGCATCAGACTCGGTACCCGCCGGAACTTCTGGTGCATAGTTCGCCGGTATCGTCAAAGCTCCCGGAATTTTCTCAAATACGTACCGTTCTTATCGTGTCATTCGGAGCGGACGGCTCGGTGTCCTACGGGATGGTTTCACATTCGGATGAGGTAGGAGCATGAACAGGAGCAATGTGCCGCATGTCGCAAAGGTGATGACTGCAGTGGCGGCCGTTTTGCTTGCCTGTTCAGCCTTGTACGCAGAGACGGAGCTGGTACGTCGTGCAGATTCCTTGTTTGTTGGGCATGATGAAGTCACCGAAGTTGGAATCTGGAAAAAAAAGCCACGGATTTACTATGGATTGGCGCTGAGAACCATCGATGTCGCGGATACGGTCGTTTGGGATAAGATCGAGGCGTTTGAGCAGTATGAAGAGACCTTTCGGTACATCCACAGCTTCCGCCGGATTCGTGATGAGTCGATACCTGAGGATCGTCCGACGTACCTGTTTGAGGCTCGCGCCGCGATGATGGAGTACTGGGGGATTGTCCGGGTTGAGAGAATAGTGCGGGACGATGACGGGTCTCTCTACATGTACATGAATCAGGTAACCGACAGTGCGCTTGTTGAACGCTATCGTCCTGGATGGCCGGGGTTGTTTCTTCTGGAAAGCCATGACCTGACGATGCGGTTTTCGGTGAAAAGCAGTGCCGACGGGAATACAAAAGCGGGATTTTGTGCGGTTGTCAAACCGGATTTCTATGTTCCCGGTTGGTTGTACAAGTTGGCGTCACGTAAGGTTTTCCCACGCTTTATCGAGGATTTGGAGAATGCGGTTACATCGGTCGTTCTCGCGAAATAGGGTCGTACTTGCTCTCGCGCTCTGGGTGATTGTCGGCTGCGGTCGAAGCGAAGGACCGGACAGTACGGTGCCCGTTGTTGTCCCCGAAATTATCCGTGTTTTACCGCACGATAAGAACGCCTTTACACAGGGGCTTGTGTTTGAAGGGAATCGTCTCTGGGAAAGCACTGGAAAATACGGACAGTCCTCGCTGCGGATACTGGATCCCGATTCCGGCAGAATTCTGGAGAATCGACCTGTTGAGCGGGTGTTTGCCGAAGGGATTACCATTACTGAAGATCGCGTGGTGCAATTGACTTGGCAGGCCGAAATGGCATTCATCTACTCAAGAAATACTCTTGGGAGAGTGGGCGAATTTCGGTATTCCGGAGAAGGCTGGGGACTTACAAATGACAAAAAGACGTTTATAATGAGCAATGGAAGCGATACACTGTTCTTTCGTGATCCGGGTTTCTCCGTTATTCGGAAGCTCCCGGTTACACATGGCGGTCGTCCGCTCAGACGACTGAACGAACTTGAATTTGCTCGAAACAAAGTGTATGCGAATGTCTGGTATAGCGATTACATTTTCGAAATAGACCCGTCCTCGGGACGTGTTGATCGGATGGTCGACTGCAGAAAAGCGGCGTCGCGAATAATGAACCGTGGGGAAGAAC
>CAZEMW010000045.1:0-1632 GCA_964513105.1 uncultured Fibrobacterota bacterium | reverse complement strand
GAAGAACAGGTCCTGAATGGGATTGCATACAATCCGGAAACTGAGACATTTTATATCACCGGTAAGAATTGGCCGTTTCTTTTTGAGGTGAGGATTCCGTGAAACGATGGTTTGGACGGACCTTCGTCCCGGTCATGCCCGTGGCAAAGTTGCCGCATGTGTGGCAAGTAGAAAAGGAACACCTATACCGTGTTCCGATATACCCCCGGAATGTGAAGTCCCAACAATTCCTCCGGTCACGTCTTCCAACTCGGAGACAACAGACCCGTCCCTCTTGGTGGAAAATTCATTTGATTGTACGGTATACTATTCCCGGCACAATACCGTCTATATTATTGCCGAATGATCGGAGTATTCGCTAAACCGTTTAAGTTTGGTCCCATTCCGGATATCAGGCGATCAAAATAGATCCGCTCCGGCAGCAAATCCCCGGCCTTGATCATATTTCAGGAATTCTCCTGACTTCCGACTAAAGAACTGGCACTGTTTCAACAAAGGTGATGTAATGTTATCGGTTATTCGACGATGGCTTATTGTAGGAGTGACGGTTTCATGTTTTTTTCCGGTGCATGCTCTGGAAAATCACCCTAGACTCTTCCTTACCGAATCCAAGCTCGACTCCCTCAGAGAAGCCGTCACCGAACCGGGGACTCATCATTTTGCCGCCTACACTGCCATGAAAGCGAGGGTGGATAAAAACAGCCTTGAGCCGTATATAATGAGCATGAATTATTCTCGGGTTTTCCGGGCACGGGAAGCAGCCTTAATCAGTTTGCTTTCCGGCGAAAACCGGTATGCCGATACAGCATTTCAACTCCTGGCAGCTGTGGCAACCGAAGGTGATCCCTCCAATGTCAGGCAACCCGACAGCGGGTACGGACTAGGGCGAGGGGTAACCGGGTTCAATTTTGCCCTGGTGTACGATTGGCTTTACAATACCTGGACACCGGTTCAACGAGATTCCATCCGTTCGGTGATTGTACGGTCAATCGGGGAGTGGACCGAGCTGGAACGGAATGGAAATGGGGAAGAGGAATTTCATGGTAATCATTTGTGGACACCATACCAATCCAATTGGGTGCCGGTATGCACCGGAGCACAGATTACCATGATGCTTTCGGTGTACCTTGAGAACTCCTCGCAGATGGGGGGATTCTATCAGGAGCCGTTGACGAGCTATGCCGCTCGCTACACGAAACTAAAGGGCATTCTGTTGGAACATATTCAAGCCACCTACGGTAATCTTGGATTGACCAACGAGGGGATGGATTATGCGGAGTTCGCCGGTCATATTCTGGTACCAACGGTCATTGCAATGGCCGATGCCGGAGATCGGGATTTGTTCGATATTTGTCAAACGCGTCGATGGTGGAAGTGGCTGGAGTACGCCGTCCCGGGTTCCGCCCGATGGGGCGCTCATCAGCAGAGCGGAGTGGACGGGGGATGGTTGTTTACTAATGGATGGAGTAGTGCACTGTTCGGTTTAATCCCGGATTCCGAGAAGGCTTTTTACCGCCATTGCTATAATCTCTTTGCCGGAATAGACTCACCGCTTCCCGACAGCCTCTCCTTTGACTGCAATTTCGGGGGAACGGCATTCTCGATCATTATGTACCCCATGACCCCATACCA
>CAZEMW010000044.1:7817-11243 GCA_964513105.1 uncultured Fibrobacterota bacterium | reverse complement strand
TTTTCCCGGGCGAAAGTCCCGGTAAAAGCGTAGATTCTTTGTCTGACAAATCCACGCTTTTTTGGCGTATTATTTGTCCACAAAGGTTCTTTCTGTTTGGTGGCTGAGCCTGGCCGAAGTCTGACCTTCGGTGACTGAGCGGCGCCGAAGTCTGATCTTAGACCTTTGACCTTCCGGCTCCGCCGGTTTAGAATATCTTCCGCCCGGAACGGCTTGTGACAACGAAGCCAGGCGCATTCGCAGCCGGTCGAGGCGCTGAATGGGGTTTTCGGACAGGCCCTGGATTAGCCGAAAACAGGAGCAATCCCACTTCGGGCAGTTCCTTACCCGGACTCTTTCAGTAGTCCGGGTAACTCCATTAAACTGTTCACAACCGGAGCGCCGCAGGAAAGCAAACGATCCCTGGACTGGTGTCCTCCCGGCATAAGTACGCATGATGTACCCAATTCACCGGCCACCTCGAAATCATGACGAGAATCACCAACAAGAACCGCTTCGGATGGAGTTAGACCTCCCGATCGCACCAGCTCCCGCCCTCTTCCGATCTTCCCATCGGCATAGTAATCCTCGATCCCTGCTATATCGACAAAAAACGACTGCAAACCGTAATGTTCCACCAACTCTAGTAACGCGCTCTGCTCGTAGGCCGAAAGCACCGACTGCATGAACCCCTGATCGCGAAGACGCTCAAGCGTATCGATTGCATCGGGACGTATCCCACATTCGAAACGACGGACCTTGTAGTCATCGATGAAGAGATCTGCGACGGTATCAAAAGAGACCGTCGCAGAATTCAGACCAATTTTTTTGTAGTATTCCCGGACCGGAAAATCGAACACCTCGGCATAAGCCTCCGGGGTCAATAGGGGAAGGTCATGGAGTTTAAGGATTTTGTTGATGATCTCCACACACAGCCAGGCATCATCAAACAGTGTCCCGTTCCAGTCCCAGATGACATGTCTTACTTGTTTCATAGTGGTATCCGGGAAAGCTAATTCTTATTGAAGTATGAAATCCGAGGCTTTGACGGGACAGTGGTATCCCCAGGATTCAGAGTGTTGACCTTTTGCCCAACCGATCTGTCCAACAGTTTGCCGGGCTCACCACAGGCGGGAAAGGTCCCGGTGTTCTTTTTGTCGGGAAAAAAAGGCTCCGCTCGGCGTCAGAGCCCGACGTTGCCGACTTAGAGGTAATTCGTGTACTCGGTACAAAGAAGGTATCTCGGTTGTTCATCCTCATCGATCTTTGGGAAACGGCCCTGAGGTTCGTGAAATCGGTTGTCACTGGTATCGTCATTTACCATACTGACCTCTCCAATGAGCACCTTGCCCCGTCCCTTTTCACCATAGAATCGGTGATACATGCCCGGTTCCAGACAGATGCTTTCACCCGGGGTGAGCACGACAGTGCCGCCGGGCTCAACCGTCCGCGCGATGCCGTCAATTTTTACGGTCAGCGGTTTGTCCGAAAAGCTTTCATCCGACGTAGAGCCGTACAGTTCTATCACCAGATTGCCGCCTCCTCGGTTGATAATATCCTCCATTTTCTGCCAGTGGAAATGCATGGGCGTTTCCTGTTCCTCCTCGGCAATCATGATTTTTTCGGCATACGTCTTCTTGTCTTCACCGATTTTCCCGTTTCTTATCGTAAAAAGAATAAGTCCCTTTTTGCCGAAATCCCCACCGCCGAAATCGGTCAAATCCCATCCAAGCATATTCTCGACAATCTCCTCGGCCACCTCTCCCTTTCCTCGCCACTGAGAAGGTTCCCAATATCCCCATGCAGGAAGCTTGAATTTCATTTCATCAAAAAAGGCGATTGAATTGGTGATGAGTTCATTGATTTCACTGCGTTTCATGCGGATCGCTCCCGTTGATATTTTGCTCGTAACAGTTTTTAGTTCCTGGTGTAGTATATCCCGTCCGGCTTCTGTTATAGCAGTTGCCCAGCCGAGACGTATTTCGTCCTGGTTTCCCGGCCTGGCTCCGGTACGGCTCCGAAAGCCCCGTCGGCGCGGGCGGAAATTGTCCCATACAGCCGACGAGTGTTCCGTCTCTTCCGAATGCCTTTCACCGAAACTGAGCGGTTTTCACCTTCGGTTCTGCTGTGTAAGGAGTACAGGCCTTCGACCTATTCCATTTGTAATTCTTGCGCGGTCTCTCGCGGAAAATGGTTAAATCTCATGGCCGATACTGCTTTCATCCGGCAGACCGGGATTGCACATATCCCGGTGGGTATGCACCGCGATTACCTCAACCCGTTCCGTCTCATGAGATTACGCCATTTCTTCACTCAGAATCGCTCGATTCGGGTCTCAGAATCGTCGACGATCCCGGGGAGCACCATATACATAAAAATGCACCATTCCCTCGGGGTGAACAAGTGCAGACCGAAACCTCCGGGGAAAACGATGCCTCCTCGTCGTCCCGATACCGAATTCCGCGATTTCCGTCTTGCCGTTGCCCCCCGAGATCCCGGCATTCCGCAAAAAGCCTTGCCAACTCCGGGTCTCCTTTTTTATATTTGTTGTCTCTGTGCACCGTTAGCTCAGTTGGTAGAGCAGCTGACTCTTAATCAGCGGGTCCGGGGTTCGAATCCCTGACGGTGTACCATTTTTTTTCTCCTGCTCCATACAAGCAGCTCTCACCCGCCTGGTAGTATCCGGTATCAATGTTCATTTCGACGTAATTCCCAAAGACTGCTCAGTATTTGCTGTTGCCCCGGGGCGTACCGAGTGCTTTCGCAGGCCCATGATAGGTCAACGTACAAGCTCAAGGTTCTCCACAGAACGGTCCGCGGTAGGAGCGTGAAAATGTACGGATCGAGTGGCGCAAGAAACAACATTTTTGTTCCCGCAACTATTTTGATAAATTGCGGCATGGGGCAAAACGCACATTTAAAAGCGGCGTGACACAAGTGCTGTAACCATTTTTCAGGAAGTTACCGCGAATGGCCGGTTCCGAAGCCAGACTGATGTTGGGTAACGAAGCGATTGCTCGGGGTGCATACGAAGCCGGAGTGACCGTTGCCACCGCCTATCCGGGTACTCCCAGTACCGAAATTACCGAATATCTTGCTCAGTACCCGGAAATCAATGCAGAATGGTCGGTCAATGAGAAAGTAGCTCTCGAGATTGCGATCGGGGCCTCGGTGGCCGGTGCACGCGCAATGGCATCGATGAAACATGTCGGACTGAATGTGGCAATGGATCCGCTCATGTCCGTTTCATATCCTGGTGTGAACGGAGGGCTGGTTGTAGTTGTCGCCGATGATCCCGGCCTGCACAGCTCGCAGAACGAACAGGATTCTCGTCGATTGGCCATTGCCGCTAAAGTACCGGTTCTTGAGCCTTCGGATTCCCGGGAATGCAAAGATTTCATGGTCGAGGCATTCGAGATCAGTGAGAAGTTCGATACTCCCGTGATC
>CAZEMW010000044.1:0-7807 GCA_964513105.1 uncultured Fibrobacterota bacterium | reverse complement strand
GATTTCCCATTCTCAAAGTGTGGTTCACTGCTTTCCACGAACTCCCCCAGCCCTCCGCGACTTTGTTGAGGACCATGAGAAATTCATTGTGGTACCGGAATTTGTCGGGAAACGACGCGTGCAGGCGGAAAAGCGTCTGCATGCTCTTGAGGAATACGCTGAAACGTCTCGACTAAACAAACTGGACTCCAATCCGGAATCATACACCATCGTCACCTCGGGCCTGGCATATCAGTACTGTAAAGAGATTGCTCCCAAGGCATCCATTCTAAAACTGGGAATGAGCTATCCGCTGCCTCGGAAACAAATTGAGGCGATTGCGAGGAAACATTCACCAATTTTGGTGATTGAAGAACTCGAGCCGATTCTCGAGGAGACGATCAAAAGTTGGGGAATACCGGTCAAGGGAAAAGGAGAAATCCCCGTCGTCGGAGAACTGGGCGCGGAGCACGTTCGTTCGGCACTTACGGGAACGCGACTTCCCACTCTCGCCACGAGGAGCCTCCCGCCGCTCCCCGCGCGTCCACCTCTTCTCTGCCCCGGATGCCATCATCGTGGGGTGTTTTATCTCCTGAAAAAATTGAATCTGACAGTTGCCGGGGATATAGGATGCTATACCCTTGCAGCCTTCCCTCCACTTGAGAGTATCGATACCGCAATATGCATGGGAGCCGGTATTCCCATGGCGTTTGGTTTTGAAAAAGCGAGGGGGAAAGAGTTTGCACACAGAAGTGTTGCGGTGATCGGAGATTCTACTTTCTGGCATTCCGGATTGACCGGGCTGATCGATGTCGTCTATAACCGTGGGCACACAACGGTGATCATTCTGGACAATTCCGCAACCGCAATGACCGGTCGACAGGAGAACCCTTCGACGGGCAAATCGCTGGATGGAATTTCCACACCGACAATCGACTTCGTCGCGTTGGTTCAGGCGATCGGTATTAGACATGTACAAACAGTTGACGCCTTCGATCTGCAAAAACTCGAGAAAGCGATTCGCGAGGAAACTCAGCGCTCGGAGCCTTCTGTTATTGTAACCAAACAGCCGTGTGTCCTGAGAAAGAACGTAGCGACAACACAAAGCAGGCCCTTCCGCGTCGATGAACAGCTCTGTAGAGGATGTGGGAAATGCATGGAATCAGGGTGTCCTGCAATGTCTGCCGACAAAACCGGCAGAGTAACCATTGACGACACGCAGTGTAGCGGGTGCGGCATCTGTGCCGAGGTGTGCCCATTCGATGCCGTCGAAAACGCAAACACCGGAAAAGCGAATAATGCTGCATCTTAAAAGTCAACAGATTTTCGCAAATGACGTAGTCTGGAATCAGGAAACAAAAGGGTGCGTCGCATGCATGACAAAACTCAGTCTGGAGATTTAGTGGCCGAAGATGCATTCACCCTTTCTGCAATGAAAATCGTGATCGCAGCGGTCGGGGGGCAGGGAGCCCTTACTGCGGCACGTGTCCTGGGGCATTTTGCGATTCACCATGGGTTCGACGTGAAAATTTCGGAACTCCATGGAATGTCACAACGAGGTGGGAGTGTTGTAACCCATGTAACATTTGCGAACCAGGTCTATTCGCCTGTCGTTGAGAAGGGAACGGCAGACGTGGTTGTGGCGTTCGAACAACTCGAGGGGGCGCGCTATGCCGCGTATGCGAAGCCTGGTGGCTTGCTGGTATTAAACACACAGAAGATCAGCCCCATGCCGGTTCTTTTCGGCGCAGCGAAATACCCGTCACAATTACCACAAGCCCTCGCATCTCTCGGACTTCGCGTCAAGGCCCTTGACGCGCGTACTATCGCCTTTGAGCTGGGCAATCCCAGAGTCGTAAATACCGTCATGCTCGGAGCTTTGGCCAAAGCGTGCGAATGGCCGCGTTCACAGTTCGAGAAATCGGTTCGGATTTCAGTGCCGAAACGATTTGTCAATGAAAACATCGAAGCGTTCAACAGTGGGTATGAATCGCTGTCGGGGGGACTCACTTGAACTCGCATGAAGACTCCCCATGCCCAAAAGCACGGGTTTTCGGAAGAGACGATCGGTAACGGGTACACAAATAGATAAGGGGGGAGAGTTCTGGAACTCTCCCCCCTCTTTTTGTTGGAACCTACCAGGATCTCCGTTGCCGGCGAAGATCACCGGAGGTCCCCATCAAATCTATATCGATAGGTCACCTCCTTTCCTTCGGGGCGACACGAAATGCATCTGCAGGACCCCCGTAATCCTGCAACGCGGCGGAACAATCCGTCCAATATTCCTCACCGATGTAAGAATACGACAAAAAGGCGAAAATATTCTCTAATTTTCGGACGCTTTTTTCAGCGCATTATAGACTGCAATCATTATGGCTTTGCTGCTACCCGTTGCGCCGGATACCGCATCAACTTCGGGACTCTGAGCGGCTTTTATTCTGTCCAGAGTTTCAGAAGCCTCATACCCCGGTCCCGCGCTCTGTTCCAGTACCTCGAGTTCGGTTATTCTATGGTCCTTAACTGTCACGTTCAAGTCGATCGAAACCAGAAACTCACTGAATGATCCATTGTATGTGCCGTCCTCAATCGATTCCAACCGAATCGATTCGATTTTCTCCGCCTCGATCCTCTGAACCATTTTTCGGTACCGCATGCTGAAAAGTGTAATGGCCACTATTATCACAATTAGAATAACCCCGGCTCCAATCAGGATTTTTTTCACACTGTGCTCCTTTTTCGACATGGAAATGCTGAAAATCGGTCGGCTCCGGTGCCCAAGACCGACAATGGACAACACGCTCTTCCCAGCGCTTCAACGCCCCGATTCCATTGCTGATTTTTTTAAACGCACCACGTAAGAATAAATCACGCGAGAACCGAGGTGGTAGTGAAGCCTTTTCCGATCACCGCACCGTCCGTCGAATCGGGCTACAGGCGTGGAAATTTGAGGAACAGGGAACACCGGGTATGCACTTTGCACCAGCACGGATTAGACTGCCCCGGTCGCGTCCGATGGAAGTCACAGCCTTCCGTGAGGCGGATGCGGAAGAGGCGAATGAAATGAATATGCAACCCAAAGAGGAGGCCGCCATGAACACGGACCACCTGTACCTGGAAAATCTTCCCAAAGAAACAACTGAAACCGAACTTGCCGAGCTGTGCGCCGGTTACGGACATGTCGACTGGACCCACATCATTCGTGAACCGGGTACCCATGAATCTCGCGGCATCGGAGTGGTGGAAATGGAGTCGGCGGAGTCGGCTTGTCACGCACTGAACAACAGAGAGCACCGTGGCAAGATTATTCGTGCTCTTGAAATTCCCGCTTCACCGACCATGGATAATCTCGAATACGGTCGTGCACAGCACCGAGGAGGGGATCCCCGAATGACACGTCTGTAAGAACGAAGACGGAGCTCCACGGTTCAACCACTCAGAAACTACGCGAGTTCCGGAGACATAATATCTACAGACAAAACTTCATCCATCCGATGGAGTGCCGCGGTGATTGCGGCTCGACGTTTGAGAGACAGGTCTCCCGAAGCCATTTTCGGTCCCAACCGTCGCAGGTATTCGGTGACGGCATCCACCGCTTTTTTGACATTAAGATCGTCGTTCATATGTTGCTCAAATATACCGATAAGCTCACGATCCGCACGTGGTGTAGGCTTGATAGGCGTGCGTTCGGGGCCCTGAGCAAGCGTCTTTGCGAACTGACGCAGGTGGAGAAGAATGTCGGTCGTCCGGTCGACGGCGTCGTCTTCGATGGCAAGCTTCTCACGGTATTGGCCGTAAATCAGAAAAAAGCGGATTTCCATGGCAGAGTACCCGCGTTCCACCAGGTCACTGATATACAGCACATTTCCTTCTTTCTTCGACATTTTTTGCCCATCGACCAGAAGATGATTGGCATGCAGCCAGTATCCGACCGGCTCCTCCCCGGAAAAGCACTCCAACACAGCCCGCGTATAGTCATGGTGACGATACAAGTTATCGATACCACCGCAGTGTATGTCAATTCGAGTCCCAAGGTGCTTCAGTATCATCGCCGGATCCTGTACGTTCCAGGCCGGCCTCCCCTCGCCCAGCTCAGTTTTCCAATAGACCTCCGGCTCCTTGCCGCGGCCGTGCCACAAAACGAAATCACCCAGATTCCACTGTTCACCCGGATAGGTATCTTTGCTGAAGCGTTTTTTCTTCGAAGGCCATTTGCTCATATCCAGACCGTAAACCTGTCCAAATTTGTCGTATTTCAAAGGATCAAAAAAGATGTCTTCACCGTGCCGGTACGCGAAATTTTTTTCCATGAGAACCGATATCATATGCACGGCCGTATCCACACTGGTTGAGGAACGAGGTATTGTGGTGGGAAGATGAATTCGGAGCTTTCGGGAGTCTTCGAAAAACCGCTTTTCTACCCGGTCGGTCAACTCTCTTAGTGAAACGCCGCTCGATCCGGCTTCGGCAATCGCCTTGTCCTCGACATCGGTGAAATTGATAACGCGCTGAACGGAATAGCCCAGAAACCGAAGATATCGATAGAGAACATCTTCAAACAGAAAGGTTCGGTAGTTCCCCAGGTGCGGCACTCGGTAGACGGAAGGGCCACAGGTGAACATTTTGACCTTTTTCCGCTCTCGTGGAACGAAATGCCGGTGCGAGCGGGTGCGGGTTTCATAGAGAAAGAAACTGTCGGCTGCCGGCGTTCTGCTGTCGGACATGGCTAATACTCTTTCAGTAAGGAGAAAACGCCATATGAGTACACGAACTCCGGAATCTATGCAACTGGTATGCCGGCCTCCTCGACTTCCCAGATCCTTTTTCTATCTCCAAAAACACGAAAGGCGACCGGACACCATCCCGGTCGCCTCACAGCCAATTTTCGTTCAGTACCTCGCCTACTCTCGGGAGTCTGCCTTTTCGACCTCTTTCCGAACTCGCTCGATGTCGCTCTCACCTTTGCCGGCGGAATCCAGGGAGGACCAGTTGTTGGTATCCCACTGCCATCCGGGATCCTGGAATTTCCCCGGACGGGTCTCTTCGAGATTCGCCTTGAGAGTTGAATCCATTTCGGCCTTGAAGAGGCTTTTCACCTCCGCAAGCGCCCTCATGCTCAGTCCGACCGTGTTCGTAAGGTCCGCTTCATGAAGGTAAGTCCCCTCCAGCCGGGCATTTCTCAGATCCGCATTCCTTAGATTTGCACCTTTCAAATACGCTCCCCGAAGATCCGCTCCCCGTAGATTGGCACCCTCAAGATTTGATTCGCGAAGATCGGCGCTGGAAAGGTTTGTATTGCGGAGATCGGCCTCTGAAAAATCGAGATTGCTCAGGTCGGCTTCATGCATATCCAGATCTCGCAAATTCTTTTCACCGGATTGTATTCGGGCATAGAGACGATCCCACGGAGTGCCCGACTGAGACTGAGCACTCTTCAGAGAGTCCATATAGGCGGCGGAATCGAGCCTGCTCCGTTCCATTCCATACAGGGCAAGGAGTTCGTGTTCCGGCATGCAAGCGGTTTTTTTGCCGTCTATGTACCCATACACGAATTTGATCGCCTTTTCTCCCGCATATGAACTGTCGGTACAGAGATAGACGGCAGGATCTTGATTTGATTCAACGGCTCCATAGGCCACCGGTACCATAAGTCCGAATGCGAGTACCACGGCTTTCATTGTTCCTCCTGTTCACCACATCGCCGTTCCCGATGAATTGGTTGTGGGAAGTATGTGCAGGTTACGGTATACGAAAACGCATAATGCATTGCTCAGTTCTTTTCGACTGCCTGCGACGATTCTCCCACGGCATCTCGTGAAAAATACTCTAATGGATGCGTCGCCGGTATTTCTGCAGATCCTGGCTTAAAACTCTGCAGAACTGATACCGTTCGTCGGGATTCGCGGCGATCGCTCGAAGCAGGATTCGTTCGAGACTGCGATCGATGAGCGGGGATGCCGCCGAGGGCAGGCATGTGAACATGGCGCCGTATCCCTCTTTTTTCCTGAATAGCAGTTTTATCATGTTGGTTTCGGTAAGCGGTAGCCGGCCTGCAATCATCTTGTACAGCATAATGCCGACGGCATAAATGTCCACCCGATGATCCGAAGGATTCTCGGAAATGCGTTCCGGTGCCATGTACAGCGGACTGCCGTACACGATTCCGTCCTCGGTAATCTCCCCCTCCAGACTTTTCGCAATCCCGAAATCGGCAATCAGAGGCCGTTTCGAAGAGGCCTCAATCAGGATATTGGATGGTTTGATATCCTGATGTACGACATTTTCACGGTGCGCGTGCTCAAGCCCGTCCAGAACCTGTACGACAATATCGATGCACTCTGAAAGTGGCATTGTTCTTTGACTCGGTATAGGATTACGCGCCCGATTATTCAGGATTGTTTCCAGATCGTTGCCCTCAACCAGTTGTATAATCTGATACCGGCAATCCTCTTCCTCTCCCATCTCGAAAATCGGCAGAATGTTGGGATGAGAGAGCACGGCCACCGATTCGGCTTCGTGTCGAAACTGCTCACTCGATATTTTCTTCATTCCCGATTCTTTGGGAAGAATTTTAACCGCCACCTTACGTTTGAGGGTTCGCTGGATCGCCACAAAAACCGCTCCCATGGCCCCCCGACCGAGTTCTTTCACGACCGTAACGGAACCCAGTTCCCTGCCGATAAACCGACTAAGATCCTGTTCGTTGCCGTCCAAACCCATATATAATCGACTCCCGGCGGATACCCCGCACTCTATCCTACCACTCACACATTTTAGATCACCGGTGTGGTCATCCCGAATGCTCAGAGCCCCGAATACCACTCAGGTCCCAAGAGTTCTGGAATCGATGACGCACCTCTAGAAATTCTACATCCTTTTTCCGAAATCCGCATGCATGATCTTTTACGAACCTCGCCCGTGCAGTTGGCATAGTTCATGCTATTGAAAACGCCAAAACAGTGTCCCTCTCAACAAACACGAGGCTGATGGGTTCCCAGACTTTCACGCTCTGTGAAAGATAAGGACCATTCCGGCTTTTTCATGCTGATAGAGGTCGGGAAGGCCCCATAGGACACTCGGATACGCAACGATGCCGGAATCCTCTGAGCGCAGTTCGCTATCATCGGTCACCAAACGACAGCTCTTCCAAATCCAAACGGCTTGTATGCGGTCGAATAGGGAGTTATATTTATATTTCGTCCCTCATTCCTCTTAGTAAATGGACTGACATTCGGCTCCAGAGGCCGAAACAAACGAGGAAAAGATTATGATCACCGACATGAACGGTTTCTACAATGCAATGTTCAAAACGCTGGCTCCGCGTCGCGAATCCGTTATAAATCGGCTGGAAGGCAAACCATATGCACAACACGCCGACACACTGATTTCGGTGCTGGAAGCTCTCAAATCCGTTCCAACCAATAAAGAAGGAAAAACGCTTCTTGCGGTCGACGCCGATACGAAAATGGAACTGGATTTGACATACGAGATAACGGAACTCGAGAAGGACATTCTGTACCTCACAAAGGGTGAAGATGCCCTTCTGGAGTACCTGACAGAAATACATTCCAATTTCAAAGAACAGGTAGATCGCTGCGTCGACTACCTCAGTGATTCGGGAGTCCATTCCTTTGTCTCGGATCGCGACGGCACGGTGAACAACTATTGCGGTCGATATCTTTCCTCGGTACAATCGGTATATAATGCCGTTTTCCTGAGCCGCTTCACCCGCAAGCAGAGCCCCCGTGCCGTAATCCTCACCTCGGCCCCACTCCAGACCCCGGGACTTGTCGACATAAATGTTATGCCCGACGGTGCTGCGATTCTGGCC
>CAZEMW010000043.1:8550-11258 GCA_964513105.1 uncultured Fibrobacterota bacterium | reverse complement strand
GATTGAATATGACAACTTGTATGGTATTCATGGTAAATGAATAATGCCGTATCTGTTTCTTCCGTCCATCTGAATGTCGAGGGGAGCATCGAACCGTAGATGTCTAAAATAGTTCGTCGTTTCAATTTCGGTTCCCTGATTGAGCTTATCAGTATAGAGCTCCCCGGTCTCTTTCTCCCGTCCGATTGAAAAATAGCCAATATGCATGGAGGTAAGATTGTGAAAGAAATGGGATCCACGTGACGCTTCGATAGGGAAATCGGAATCGCTTACCTCAACAACGACTTTTGCCATCGAAATCTGTGACCATACCACCGGAATACCGAGGGATTTGTCTCGAGTACCCCACCGTCCGGGGCCAATCAGCAGGTATCGCGTGTCCGAGCGAAGCATCTTATTGTTGAGGTATTCAATTTCACGCACCATTGATTCGGTTTTCAATTTGTCGAATGAATCAAAATTCACGACCACGACATCACGGACATCGCGGATTTTCCCATTCCCCAGGCATTCATTCGACCAGGCCAGGACATCCTTCTCGCGTTGCTCCTCGTGATCGATCTCATACACGAGAGCGTCGCCGCCGAGAGGTTTTATCTGAAGAAGATGAAGTCCGGCGAGCGTCTCCTTGCCGGGGTTAAGAGTAACCGCAAATTCGATTTCGATCGGATACCCGAATGCTTCACGCATGGCATCCAGAAGCTTCCGGATTGCTTCGGCCAGTGGTATATAGTCAAATCGAAGTATATTGGCAAAATTGAGAACGCGCGGCCCCGAGGCGCTGAGCCCCGGTACGATTCTGTCGTTGGCCATATCGTACACCGAGGCACAGTGGCGCAATGCGTTCTGTCGCTCCGCTTCACTCAAGTCTACCATGATACAGGCGGCATTTTCTCCCTGAAGAAGGAAATCCGGATCGGTCAGTCTCAGATCGACCGCATAGAATTTCCTTTGTGAACCGTTCAGCATATCCTTGATCGACCCGAAATCTATCTGCGGATACCGGGGAGAAAAACGATGTCCTCCGTATCCTTCCGCGATGTACGTGCCCAATCCGACTGCCAGTGCGGCGAACCCTTCCTCAGGCTTCATGTAGGATACCGGGTAGAAATTGTACGATCGTGCAATGCCGCAGATATGGGGGAAAAACAGATGCTCGAAACGCTTTCCTACCACGGCCTGTATCACCGCGGCCATCCGTTCATCTTCGATATGGTGTTTGCCTGCCGCGAAATATGCCTTTGCTTCGGGTGTGTACACGGATGCATACACAAGCTTGATTGCGCGGGCAAGCTGATCGACACGTCGTGAACGATCCGGATGATTGTTGGGAAGCATGTAGGTGTGGAAAACACCGGAAAACGGCTGTGAAAAAGAATCCTCGAATAGACTCGATGAGCGTACGGCGATCGGGCCGGGGGTCTGGTCGACATACGACTCAAGGCCCTTCATTACCTCGGGCGACAGAGCAGTGCTCAGAAAGGCATTCTGTATCTGCTCAAAAGGCGCATCGCTCAGTGCAACCTCACGAAGATGGGGGGCGCTGATTATGCGGTCGAATTCATCGGTACCGATTACCGCGGTAACAGGGATCTCGATCTTCATCTGGGGAAATTCGACCGAAAAGTCCGACCGGTTTACAAGCGTGTTGAGAAACGCAATACCACGTCCTTTGCCCCCAAGGGAACCCCCGGCCAATGCGGTTACGTTTTTGTTTGAAAACGGATCACGCTCCGTTGCATTCACGATTTTGCCTCGTTTCCCTTCACGGTAGTACCGCTCAATGGAATCGGCAATATGACTGCGCAACTGTTCGATATCTTCGTACGCGGAAGGGTCACAGCGGCTGAGCACTTTTGCCGGGCCAATATCGCCTCTCGAACTGAACCATCGAACAAGACTTCTGCGGGTAGCGGGATCGATCAACGATTCGTCGGGCACCGTTCGTATTGCCGTAATCATATCGGCGGGACTGGATACTGTTCCAAGCGTTTTTCCGTCTGAGTCAAGGAATCTGAACTCGGTGGTTCGGATGCCGTCACGGACAAATGCCCGTAAGTGGGACAATGCATGTTTGTCTCCCTTGTCGAGGAATTTCGCACGCAGGTTTACGGCCTTTTTTCTAAGAGCATCGTTGGTCGATTGCAGAAGGCAGGGGACGCCGGGGTCCTGTGAGCGTACGTACTGAAGAAAGAGCACGCCGGCTTCTTTGTCTACCGTACCGGATCGCTCAAACTGAGCATCGGAGACAACACATGCTATGACATCTTTATAGTCGTGATAGATGGTCATGGCCTCTTCATAGCTGTTGGCGAGCAGAACTTTTGGCCTGCCACGCAAGCGCGACATACGCTCAACACCGTTTTGATCGAATTCGGCTACCGTCTCCTGGACCCTTTCGAATATGGTATCGTAAATCGCATTCAGGCAGCGAGAGTAATATGCCACCGAATCTTCAACAAGCAGAATAACGGGAACAAGGCCCAATGATACGTCGTTTTTCGCATTGACGGAGTCTTCGTACAGTTTCACTATCGAGTGAAAAAGCTGTGAGTCGCCGTTCCATGAAAAGATGTTGTCTATCGTCTTTGGTGCTACTTCGTTGTCTTTGAAGAAACGAATGTCTTCCGCATGCCCGACAAGCACGAAAACGGGGAGATCGGGACGTTTTTCCTTGATAAGGCGACTTAGTGCAAGTACGTTTGCAC
>CAZEMW010000043.1:0-8540 GCA_964513105.1 uncultured Fibrobacterota bacterium | reverse complement strand
GTCGAGCCCCGCCATGAGAATAACCAGATCAAATTGTACGGATGCAATCATCTCAAGAGTTTGTTGGCGGTAGGAAATCGCCGTGATTCGAGGGAGAGAATACAAACTGTCTTGCTGTACCGACCCCAGAAATCGCTCGAAAACCTCACCTTCGCTCTCCAGAATAAACGCATCATACAGGGTAGCGACGAACAGTATCTCCTGGACTTTGTATTTCATCATATCGAAAAACACATGCTTTTCCAGAAGATCTCCATTGAAAAAACGCTGTAGTGGAGAGGTGTTGCGGAGTAAGGTTTCCCGTCGCCGCCAGGATTCTTCATTGTCGATTCCCGGTGATGCCGGACTGTTGAGCGCCGCGCGGGCCAGGAAATTGTTGAGGTAATGAGCAATCAGGTTTGCGATGTTACGGATCAGATTGCGTTCTTCCTTGAGAAACGGCCCTTCGTCATGTTCGGGCAGCTCTTTCAAATAGCAGATTTCGATAACTCCCTTGCGTCCGTCGTAGGTCACGAAATTCTCACGTTGCATCCACATCGTATCCTCAAACGGGCGGCTTTCGTACACTTCACCGCTGAACCGAATACGCGCGGCGGTGTATTCGGGGTACTGCCACGAAAGGGGGAGAATCACCGCGATTTCGCGAAGCGTCTCATCGATGGAGGCGTTTCGGGCTATTATCGTTGTTGTCTGATTGATTGCGCTGAGCTCTTTCAGACGTTCGTTATTGTTGTATGCGATGTCCTCGTAGAAAACGCGGGCAATCGTGCGGGAAATCATCTCCGCGACGATAATCAGAAGGTCGCGTTCCTCCTTGAGAAACGGTCCTTCATCAGCCGGTGGGAATTCCCTGCGGTAGCAGATCTGGATCGTACCAGGCCTGTCGGGGGTCACATGAAACGTTTGCTCCTGCATCCATTGCGTTTCCACAAAACCAGGAGTCTGGTATGTTGTACCCTGGTAGATAATGCGTACTTCGGTGTCTTCGGGGTACTGCCATGCGGACGGCAGTATCCGGCAGGCTTGATCGAGAAGACTGTCGAGCGGAAGGCGGCTTTTGGACAGGTTGATCAACAGCCTGATTCCGTTGAGTTCCTTTATACGCTCTCTGTTTTCCGCCACCAGACGATCAGTCTCGTTTTGAGCCGATACCGCCGAGATCATTCCCGCGATCGAATCAAGGAAGATCAGGTTTTCTCGCTGAAGATCGGCTTTTTCGCCGGCCCCGTGTTCGTTGGAGAAGTGCGCTTCGATAAGACCGTTTTTTTCGCCTGGACACTTGAATGCCCAGTCCACACGTTCGCCGGAGCCGGTGAACTCACCTTTTTCACAGGTAAGCTCTGCACAGGTTATCCGGACGGCATTGCCACCCGAACTCCGAATCGCCGCAAGGACTACCTCGGCAATTCGTTCCAGCCCCTCTTCAAAAGGACGGTTTCCACTAATTGCCGAAAATGCTTCGCTTATGGCTTCAAGTTTGTTCATTCAGATCTAGCTCCTCATGAGCTGGTTTAGCCGGCGCCGTCTTTGTAGTACTACGGCCAAGCCGAATTAAGGTTTTGCGGAGAGCCGGGCTTTTCCCGCTCAGAATCGCTCAATTCATCCCGGTTATCGCAGTCCAGAGCGAGCAGTACGCACAAAACCTCGGGTAATGTTAAAAATAATGTACAGGGAAAAATGGTCCCGCATCGCCACCGTCGTTCGGCAAAATGCCGCCTCCAGCCGTCGGTATGGCACTATTTCAATGATAACGCACGCGTTCGAGAGTGGGACGGAAGTTCTGTCGAGGGATCGGGATCTTGCCGGGTAGGACGGAACCGGTGCGCCGGAACGGATTGTGGGATTACGGTTCCGGACCACACGGATGGCGGATTGTCCAGGAAGGGACCCCGGATTCATTCAAGACCCCGCCCAAACGAGGAATCATTCCGGAGAACCCGCTAATCACGGCAGAGGTTCTCCGGAACGATATTGCTAGTTGGCAACTACGTAAAAAGATCCCTTTTCGGTCCGGGGCGTCGGGCTTGAGTTGGTGAAAACGTCAAGTTGATACAGGTAGCCCCCGGGGGTGATTCGCGTTCCGGTGTCCGACTGGTCGGCGGTTAGCCGTGTCTTGCCGTCCGGCCCCACCTGCACGGTCTTGATTTTTCTTCCGTCCAGTGCGTAAACGGTGAGGCGCGCATTCTTGTAGTCCGGTCCCGAAACCGAGAACGTAATCCCTTGCACGGATTGTGTTCGGTGCACATTTGGAGGAACCGGTGCCTTTCCCGGCATAGTCGAAACTTCCTCGTCGAATGTTATCGTGTCGCCGATTTGAAATATCGAGTAGCCGTAAGATGTAGTCACCGTCTCGCTTTTTGATACTTCCAGAATCCCATTATCCCGCACCGATTCCTCCGCCGCCATAGTGGGTACCGTTGCTTCGAAAACGCTGGTTGCAGGTCCGGTCTCTGTAAGAGTGATTGTTTCCGAATCGTACGCTTTGTCCCACCATCCCTGAAGGGTCACTTCGGCCGTTTCCGCCTTTTCCCAATCCGCGTTCAGCGCAGCATAGAGAGAAACCCTGATTGAGTCGCCGGGCGAGACGATTTCCGGGGTCGAAAGCCCGGTAATGGATACTGTTTGTCTTCCCAGGACCGAAAACGCGACCGAGCCAAGGAGCATCCGTTGATACAGGGCCCATGCCTCACAATGTGACCAGCCATTATATCCGTTACAAGCCTCCGGGTTGTACGGGAAGGGTGTTTCGCCTTCCCAGGTGACCACGCCGTCCCGCTCTTTGCGTTGGAGATCCCACGGGGCTCCATTGATAAGTCCGCGGGATCCCCCCAGCTTACCCGAACCGCCGCCGTAGTCACATACCCAATCGTTGTCGGCGCCGAAAAACCCGATGTCCGGATCGGTTGCGTGGGAGCAGAAATGGGCGTTGCAAGGGTTTCGACCGAACATGTAATCTATCGCAGAGAAAGCCAGAGGACGCAATGCAGTCTCATTGAGGATCATGTCGGTCGCGATCATGCAGCTTGGATACGCGGAAACCATTCCGGTGGTCGACCAGTTCACAAAGGGATCCCGTTCGAGAGACCAGGCGGTATCACGGATCCCCGAACGTCGAAAATCCCAGAGATTGTCACATTTCTGCATTTCGATATCGCGATACGAACGAAGCGTATCTTTAACCGATTCGGGGAAATGCTCGGGAGCCAGAAGTGCTCCGTACAGCAGTGACACAAACGGGATATCCCGTCCGCAGCAGCCGCCGATATGCGTATAGTCCCGTTCACCGTCGGAGGTGATCACTTCCCCCGGAATCTGCTCTGCAAGTCGTTTCATCTCGTCAATTGCATAGTCCAGGTGAATCGCTCCCTCAAATCGAGATTCAACCAGGCCGACGTCTTTGAGACACAAGTTTGGTATGATTCGATACCCGGGTGCCTCAGTCCATACGCGGTCCACATCGTCATAATCCTGCGGCTGGTCCATTTCGTACGTACTCCAGTTATCGAGGCACCAGTTCAGGTATTTGTTGTAGGTCTCCTCGGACATCCAACCCTTGTCACGAAGAAACCAGTGGTAGGCGGCGCACGCGGCGGCGAGTTGTTCGAGGGGGTATTTTCGAGGCCAGTTCTTATCTTTCATTCCCGGTGGCGGAGTGTCACGGAATCGGTAGCAGAAATCCGCATGGAACAGCAGTATGTCAATCAGGTCGGGTATTCCATTTTCGCTGTATTCCGCGTTTTCCGGATCCGGCTCATGGTCGTATCGATCAAAGAGTGAGGGGTTCGATGCATAGAGCATGGCCTCGAAAAAGGTTTCACGATTCCACGCACCCGCATCCCTGCTGGGCCCTCCCCATTTCGTCTCCTGGATACCGTCTACCCCCAGCCGACCGTCGAAAAAGAACTGATATGCGGTACGTGCATTTTTCGAGTGGAAAAAGAACGGCGCAATGTAGAAATCGAACGACCTCCCATGCCCGTCGGCCTCGATGTAGTACTCATCCGGTGTGTCGGGTTTAAAATCTGTGAAATCCCCTTTTTGGTTCCGGATTGTGCCGGAGAAAACAACCGAATTGTCCGATGTGCGCTTCACTGTAAACGCGGTCTCGTCGTCGGCCCCCGGAACCGTACACCGCTTTGATTCGTCGCGGTCGTATCCGCCCTGATTCACCAGGACATCCGCCCGGGAACTGATAGTTGCGGTGAACAGCACTATGACGAACAGCAGCATCCTGCCGACTGGTGTACGTGTTGGCCAATCTCCACTTCTCTCTTTCACTGCCGACCTCCTGATTTTGCTTGTCTCGGTTAACATTCCGTATATGCATGCATTGTATGATTTTGGCGGAATAATCAGGAAGTATTTCACTCCTGAAACTTCTGTATAAATGCAATAAATTCTAATGTATATTTTAGAAGCAGGAGTTGATTGAGCGACGAAGAGTCGGTTTCGTGGTCTGGGAGATTGAGACTCGGAACAAGCAGTATTCCCCGAAGCCGTCTACTGAAGTGCCGGGCAAAGCTCTCGCACGCATTGGAGTAAAAGTATGGGACAGAAAACAATAGAACAGGCAGTGGAAGACTGGGTTCATGTGCAGGTCCGCACGAGTGACGTGGAGCGACTACCCCCATTGACGGAACTCTCGAAGCGGTTCGGTCTCTCAGTTCGACGACTCTCCGTCCTCTTTCACCGCCTCCAGGATGAGGGGGTGGTGGATATTGCCAGGAGAAAAGGGATCTCGATCAGAAGGTGGCCGGATACTCTACCGCTCACGAACACCACAACAGGGAGTTCTGCGGACCGCATATACGAGCTGATAAAGACCCGAATCGTCCACGGTAAATATCCCTCGGGGATGAATTTGTCGAAACTCTCGGCGGCGGCAAAGGAGCACTCTGTGGGTCAGGCTACGGTGCTTCGCGCGTACGGTCGTCTGGTGCGGGAGGGGATTGTCTCTCGAGTGGGACGACGATATCAGGTTGGCGCATCTCTCGATAGTCGGGCATATGAGCCCGGTTCGGACAAATACATTATTATCGTTCAATGCCGTCCTCAGGCGTTCCCAAACCTGCTGAAAAACAGCTGGACTCGCGATTTTGCCTCGTCCTTTCTCAGAGAGATGTCTCAACGGGGCATACAACCTCTCCCGGTGCTTGTGTCCACTGAGAGCGGTCCCGAGATGCATAGTGGTATTCCCGTTGGGCGGGAGGGGATCGCGGAGATCATCCATGAGCAGGGGGAGAACTGTATCGGAATGCTGGTGATCGGGATAGCCTGGGATTATGAGCATGTCGCCCGTGAGCCTTTCGATGAATTTCTGAGATGGCTGTGTTCATTTGGCAGGCCCGTGGTTTGGTTCGACGAAATGGATGCCGGTGGGTACTACCAGAACGAGCATGGAGTACGAGAAAGCCTGAAAAAAGCCTTTCGCAAGGATTCGGTTCGACGCTGGTTTGTGCGGTGTCGATTCGATGAGCGTAAGGCGGCGGAGTTGGCCTTGAGCGTGATTCGTGATCGTGGGCATAAAACAGTCGGCTTGCTCGCGCTCTCCTCACCGGGCCCGGAGTATTGGTCCTGGGTCGATCAGAGATGCAAATACATCAGGGAAACCGCCGACAGAGCTTTTGGAGCAATCGACCTGAGAACCATTCGGGCCGATTGCGACGATACCGTTACCCTTGATCAACTTCACAGATGTTTGTCCGAAATGGGAGCGCCGGTTCCTCGGGAGTTCGAAAGGTACAGGGAACGAAATGCCGTGTTTGGGGATGTCCCCCATGCCATTCGGAACTTCATAGAGCTTTCCCTCATCCGAGAAACGCTTCAGAATTCGTCGATTGACTGCTTCATAGCCCCAAACGATCAGATGGCCCGCCGGATCAGAGCCTGGGGCGACTCCACCGGCTGCAAGGCGGCCCGTTCAAAACCACTGCTCTCATTCGATGACCGTCTTGAGATTCTGTATCCGTATCGTGTTTCGTCGGTCAACTTCGGGTTCGATGTACTCGGTACCACGGCATTTCGCATTATCACCGGAACCGGTCCGGCCGGACCAGGCCGATCCCGGACAATTTCCGCCGTCCCGAGAATCAATCATTTGCATACGGTGTAAACCGTGGTCCGGTACCCACGTTTCGCTATTCGACAGAGTTCGGCGGTGGGGGAAATGATGATGATGGAATGTCGGGTGTTAAATCCCGACGGCAAAGGGCCGCTTTTTGAAGCGGCCCTTTTGCATTTCATCAGCGCTGCAGTGCGGCCCGGCTATCGGTGGTTGGCGGTCGGAATAGGCCTGCCGACATGGGCTGTTTTCCCGTTGCGGGTCAGACGAACAAGCACCATCGAATAAGCCTCTCGGCTCACGTCCACGGTTCGAATTCCGCACTCCCAACACCTGATTTCCGAAGGTCATCCGGAGTACGATTCCGAAGCTTCCAAACCGCAAGCGCTACTTGCCCACGGTTATACCACCAGGGTTCCTTGCTGTTCCCGAGTTCTCGATTGGTCGGGAGACTCGACCCCGTAGGTCGTAGGGGATATGAGTGTTACCCCGAGGCTTCGAGGAGGTCGCTTTAATATTGATTTGTTTCCTGTGCGGAGCCGCTCCCTGCGGACGCAAGCCGTTTGATGAACCCGGATGCTTATTTGTTGTTCCGGTCGCCGGACAGATGCCGGTCTCGGCATCCTGGTTCAGTATCGCATGAATATCCCACCAGGCCTGTGCCACTTCAAGATCGGCGACCCAGAACATGCCGGCACGTTCGTCTTCGGGAACATCTGCCGCCGCCCGGACAACACATTCCAGGGGCTTTGAGGGGTTTGGTGTGAAGAAATCCTCGGCGCGCGGTTCAATAAGATACCCTACCGTATCACTCACCTGCAGCAACTCAACCGGAGCGTCGGTAGGATAAACGTCTTCGGGTACGCGGAGATCGACAGCCCGATCGATAAAGAGCGCCAGATAGTCCCATACGTTTACACAGGTGACCTGGCCGGGAAACGGTTGGCCCCATCCGGAAGTTCCGTGCTTGTCGGGGTATTCGCCGTGTCCGACATTGTATCCAACAATCTGATTGGTGAGCCAGTTCACATTACGAAACCCAAGCATGGCCGGGCGAACGTGGACTTTCCAGGTTTGCTCCCATTCGTCATGTCCCTGAACGCAGGTGTACATGATGGACTCGCCGTCGAGGTTGGCCCACGATGATGCGGGATAGTTCGGTGTCCGTCCATGGTACGATATGCCTGCAATGGAGCGTTCCGGGTACAGGAATGTGTTTGCTATGGGAAACTCCCCGCTTGCCGATTTGCCGAGGGTGATCCAGGGAGCGTGCCGGAATTCCTCAATTCCCGTCTTTTTCGCGACAGTATCAAGGCAGGCGGGCAGGATGTTCGGGGTTGCGGCTTTGGTGGCGTTGCCAAACCAATTGCTGATTCTCAGATACACGATACCTATTTCTCTTTGAGCGGCGACTTCTCGTATGGAGGCGTGCTCACCGAGATGTTTTGAATCGGTATTTTGTATGATGGCGAACACCGCCCGTATTTTCTCGGCATTTTCGGGAACCCAGGCAAGGATACCGGTGTTGGGAGCGGGTTCTTTTTTCATACCATCAATGACGAATTGCGGCAGATTCATGGCATACGGCCAGAAATCCTGTTCGTTGTACTCAGTGTCGGCCAATGAGACGCTCACTCCAAGAGAAAGGGCTAAGAGCATGGCAATCGAGGACCGACGGCACGATAACGGCAACTGAAATTTCATACGTTTTACCTTTTTCCGGGCTGAACACAAAGCATCTGAGAGAAAAATCAAAAATCCCCAACGGTGAATTCATATCGGCAATATAACAAAAAAATCATCGACAGGAACACTTGAGTTGCCGGTGCGTCTCGCCGAGGCGCCAACAGGTACCATACTGAAACGACAGCACGTTTCGTCCGACAACGGCAAACGGGCGCTGGAAAGCCCCATGAGCGGCGTTGCTGTGCTTTACGGAGTTCCGCCGGCGTCCTTCTGGTGTCGTGTTGTTCTCAAAGTGGTTCCGCGTTCATTGTGACACTTTGACACCGACCTTAGGGGGCTCTGATGCGCCTTTGGCGTGCATATTATATCATTACACAAACAACTAGACAGGCACTATATAGTCGGAATTCTAAGAAACGGGAAGGGCCACAGCATGAACAAGCTTTTCATCGCGGTTGTTGCAGTACTGTTTTGGGCTGCAACCGGGACTCATGCCTCGCTACCTGAGGCATCCGATGTGCGACAAGCCACCGGAATTACGTCCGGGCTTACCATAGTTCTTGGGAGCACCGATGGGGCACTCGAGCAAGGCCTGGTCTCCGAGGGCCAAATGCTGGTGCAAGGGTTTACAACCAGCCCGGAGCAGTGCGCGGCGGCACGCAAAACCTTGTATGATCAGAAGCTGTACGGAACAGCATCAATTGACCTCATCGATAGCTACCAACGGCTGCCTCTCTATGAGAACCTGGTAAATCTGCTGGTAGCCGACCTGGACGCACTCGGTGCACAGGCT
>CAZEMW010000042.1:0-11311 GCA_964513105.1 uncultured Fibrobacterota bacterium | reverse complement strand
GCCGAGGTCTGATCTTCCGGCTTTGCCGGCTTAGGCGGTGAGTCACATTTGAGCAGAAATGTCGTAATTACCGGTATAGGAATCATTGCACCTCCGGGAGCCGATGTAGAAACGTTTCACAGGGCATGCCTCCGTACAGAGGGCCCGGTCACGACAATCCCCGATCACTGGTGCGAGTACCACACCTACCGAAGCAATGTTTACGCACCGCTGCCGGATTTCAATCCCAAGCAGTACGGACTCACTCGAATCGACTCAATGCAGCTTTCGACGTGCGGTATTCTTTCCTACTGTGCCACCCGACAGGCCCTTGACAACGCTCAACTCGATCTTCTTGCCGGCGACGAGAAAAAGGGAACCTTCTCGATCGAAAACATCGATTCTACCCGCGCAGGTGTTTTTGCCGGGACGGGGATCGGTGGAGTCACGGCACTCATCGATAATGAAGGTAATCACATATTGAGTCCGCTTGAGAAACATTTTCAACAGCTGGATGCCGAACCCCCTGAAAGCCTGAAACGGAAACCTTCAAAATTCAATCCTTTCGTAGTATCCATGACCATGCCGAACGCCTGCTCGGCGCTCCTGGGAGTCCGCCTCGGGCTACACGGACGCAACGCAACATTCACATCGGCCTGCGCCGCGGGAACAGTTGCGCTTGGGAACGCGTATCGCGCGATTCGGGACGGGGAACTCGATCTGGTTATCGCCGGAGGGGTTGATTACCTTGCCGACCGGTACGGTGGTATTTTTCGAGGGTTCGATGCCGCAAAAACGCTCGCCGTACCCGATGGAGACATTGCCAAAGCCAGTCGTCCCTTCGATACATCCCGCTCCGGTTTTCTGTTCGCCGAAGGCGGAGCTGCGTTCTTCGTGCTGGAGCATGAAAACCATGCTGCCGCCCGTGGAGTAAAACCCATTGCCGAAATCAGGGGATATGGAGAAACATTCGACGCGCACAGTATGATGATGCTCGATCCGGAAGCCACCCACATTCGAGGAATGATTGATCAGACATTGCAGGATGCAGAAATCACCCCGAACGACGTCTCCTATATCAATACCCATGGAACGGGCACAATAGGTAATGATGAAGTCGAGGCACGCGTTATTGAGAAAACTTTCACGCACGGGCCAACGGTAAACGCGACGAAGTCCATCACGGGCCATGCCGTCGGAGCCGGCGGAGCTATAGAAGCGGCGGTATCCTGTCTCAGTATCCGCGATCGCACGGTCCACGGTTGCCGAAATCTCGAGAATCCGATCCGCGAGCTCAACTTTGCCCGCAAAACCCAACCCTGCGACATTACTTTCGCCCTGACGCAATCATTTGCCTTTGGCGGACACAATGCCGGCTTGATTCTGGGCCGGGCATAATCTTCATTTCCGCTCATGCATAACGCCGGGCGAAACCGACCCGAGCGCATCCGGATATGCCGTTCTGCTCGCTTCCTGTTGCTCCCCCGCTCGAAACATGATACACTACAGAGTATATCTGATTCGAATCTTCCTTCCCCCGAAGCTCTCACGGAGACGAGGCCGTGTATACCGAATCACGAAAGGCCCTGGAACTCTCCCCCTTTGCCTACGCCCGTCTCGAGTTTATTCCGGGCACCGCAACCGCTTCGCCGGATTTCCGCATTATTGAAGTCAACCCCGTCTTTGCCGGCATTCTGGCGCTCACGCCGGAACGGCTGATCGGTGAAACTGCCTTGACAATCACAGGTAGTGATTGCATGCAACATCTCAAGCAGTGGGATATCTACCGAGAAGTCGTCACAGAAGGCAAAATGGCAACCTTCGATTTCACCTGCCCCAAACGAGGCAAAATGTACAAGGTACATGTGCAGCCCGGCGGCAGCCGGTTTTTCTTTATATGGATTACAGAAGTAGAGAGCATATCGGGAAAAGCCAACATAGAGAGTATTTGCCCCAGGTACAAAGAAACCGCTCAAAAACTGGAGAAAACCCGCGAACGATACATGCTGGCGGCAAAAGGCAGCAACGACGGAATGTGGGACTGGAACCTCGTCGACGACTCGCTGTTCCTCTCACCGAAATGGAAGCTGCAGCTTGGGTATGAAGATGAGGAATTGACCAACGCGTTCTCCACCTTCGAAAGCCTTCTGCACCCCGACGATAAGCCACGTGTTATGGAATACGTTCAGAAATACCTGAAAGGTTCCATAGAGGTATACGATATCGAATTTCGTCTTCGTCACAAGAACGGTACCTACCGCTGTATCCGAGCCAGAGGCGAGGCGCTTCGGGATGAATGCGGGGCTCCGTATAGAATGGCGGGTTCACACACCGACGTCACCGAGGCACGGGCTGCCGAGAAGGCAGTCTCGGAGGCAGAGGAGAAATTTCGAACAATTTTCAACGATTCCCCACTTCCCATTTGTCTCACCGAGGCTTCGACCGGAAAATTTATCGAAGTGAACGACATCTTCTGTGCCAAAATCAAATGTTCCAGAGAAGAACTCCTGGACAAAACCTCGATTGAGGTAAACCTCTACTCTGCCGCGGACCGACAGGTCCTCATGTCCCACATACGCGACCAGGGATTTGTTCGAGACCTGGAGATGGACTTCACGGCACGGGACGGATCTTCCTTTTCCGCGACAATGTTTTCCCGCGTGATTATCATTGACTCGACACAGTATTTGCTGACCATACTGTACGATATTACGGAGCGCAAGCACGCCGAACGTGCGTTAAAAGAGAGCGAAGAGAAGTTTCGGGCGTTTGTTGAGAACGCCGGGGACATCATCTACAGCCTGACGCCTGAAGGTGTTTTTCTTTATGTCAGTCCAAACTGGACGGAATACCTCGGCCACCGACCCGAGGAGGTGGTCGGCCAACATTTCAGCCGGTTCGTCCATCCTGAAGACATAGAACCATGCAGACATTTTCTGCAATCGATAGTTAACGGCACCAGGTACAGTGACGGTATCGATTACCGCGTCATCCACAAGAACGGCAGTATACACCGCCACTTCTCCAATGGTTCGTTTCTTCGCGACGAAAATGGTGCTCCCAAATCGTACATCGGAATCGCTCGGGATATTACCGAGCGCAAGCGAGCCGAAGAGCAGTTGATTGAGACAAATCACCATTTGGAGGAGATGACGGTCCGGGCGAATGATTTGGCCGCGCAGGCCGAAATGGCAAATGCGGCAAAAAGCGAATTCGTAGCTAACATGAGCCACGAAATCCGCACCCCCATGAACGCGGTTCTGGGGTTTACCGACCTGCTTTTATCGACGAATTTGAGTCCGGAGCAACGTGAGTATGCGCAAAACGCCGCAACATCGGCCCATGCTCTGATGGACATCATAAACGACATCCTCGATTTCTCGAAAATCGAAGCCGGAAAGATCGAATTGGAGGAGCTGCGCGCTGATCTGATTGAACTGATTGAGACCACGGCCGATCTTGTGAAACACACCACCTCTCAGAAGGGGCTTGAACTGCTGCTGAACATGCCCCCCGACCTGCCCCGATATGTACATATCGATCCGGTGCGTATGCGGCAAATTCTTACCAATTTGCTGAGCAATGCGGTTAAATTCACCGAAACGGGAGAGGTGGAACTCTCCGTTACATATTCTCCCTCCGAGTGCGAGAATTCAGGAGTCTTCACTTTCTCGGTTCGAGACACGGGGATCGGAATATCACGGGAGAATCGTACCAAACTGTTCAAAGCATTTTCCCAGGGAGACACTTCGACCACACGGAAGTTCGGTGGAACTGGTTTGGGACTGGTTATCTCCAATCAGCTCGTAGAGAAGATGGGAGGGGCCATTGAGGTGGAAAGTGTCCCCGGGGAAGGAAGTCGTTTCAGTTTTACAATTCACAAACCGTTTGAACACGGGACACCCTTCAAAAATGATCCGTTTTCAGGTCTCAAGCGCGTACTTGTTGTTGACGACAACACAAGTAACCGGATCATACTGCAGAAAACCATTTCGCAGTGGGGAATTCAGATTGTTCAGGCCTCCAACGGGATAGAGGCCCTCGAGAGAATCCGTGAAGCAGGTCGGTTCGATTTGGTTCTAACCGACCTTCATATGCCATTCATGAACGGTCTTGACATGGTTGAGAAGATACGGACGGATCTTTGCCTGAATCCAGATGAACAACCGGTGGTGCTGCTGCACTCCTCGGGTGACGATAGTGAGATTCAGCAGGAATGTCGTCGGCTCGGCATTGGCGGACGCCTGACCAAGCCCGTCAAAAATCGCGACCTGTACCGAATGCTTCTTCAGACAACCACCAAAGCCGAAGATACTTTTACCACTACTCCCCAATCGGGTTCGCCCCGTCCTTCCTGCAATAACTCGCACACTGAGGGCCCCGATGCCATTCTCATTGCGGAAGATGCCGAGTTGAACATGGTACTCGTAAGGACACTGCTGAAGAAATTAACTCCTTCATCGCGGTTGCTCGAAGCGGTTGACGGTAAGGCTGCGGTCAGGATGTACCGGGAGTACCACCCGGGATTGGTATTCATGGATGTCCAGATGCCGGAAATGAACGGATATGCCGCCACAAAGGCAATTCGTCGAATCGAAGAAGAAACGCGTACTCGATCTCGGATTGTAGCCCTTACGGCCGGCGTTGTGAAAGGTGAACGGGAAAAATGTATAGAAGCCGGCATGGATGACTACCTCACAAAACCGATAGATGTCGAAGCGCTCGAGAAAGCTCTGCGGGGCAGACCGACAGACACGACCGGAGATACCGATGCCGCCCGCTAGTGTGGCGACCGACACGAAAACAGCATTCACTCGCCTGCTCGGCATCCTGGCTCTATTGGGGTTTGTGCTTGCGGCGGTTCATTGCGGGTTGACCACCACCGAAACTCCGGCCCGGGAAGACCGACTAACCTCATTGACAGTTCTGGAAGATGCTTTTGAAAACCGCAAGTCAAATATACAGGTACTACAGGAAGGACTCATCACTGCCGTCCTTTCCGACGACACCGTAGATATAAAGCATCAGAGGATCATCGTAGAGCTGTCAAACCGACAGACTCTTTTGATAGCTCATAACATCGACATAGCACCTCGAGTCCCGGATCCGACTTTGGGAGATCTGCTGAAATTCTATGGAGAGTACGAGTGGAACAACAAAGGCGGAGTGATACACTGGACTCATCGAGATCCCGATAAGGTGCATGTCGACGGTTGGCTTGAATACGAAGGGAAACGCTACCAATAGGGTGTCACTTTTCACGTTTCAGCCGAAATTGCGTGGGCGACATGCCTGAATAGCGGGCAAATACCTTTGAAAAATAGAGTGGATCGGGGAAACCGAGTGCCTGCGCGACCTGTTTCACCGAGAACGTGGAAGTTTGTAGCATGTTCATCGCTTCTTTGATCTTCAGATCCATAGAGTACCTCAGAGGCGTTGTATGCAGATAGGTTGAAAATAGACGATGTAAAGCCGTCGGACTTACTCCCACGGCATCACATAGTTCGGTTCTACTCCACTTTCGATGCATGCTTTTCTGCAGATATTCCATGGCTCGCCTCAGCTCCCTCGGGTACTCGGGCCGATCCCCCGATTCGCTCAAGAGCAGAAGAAGCTCATAGAGTGCGGTCCCCACCTTTGTATGGTGCCGGGGAGAGCGGATAAGGGTAAGCTTCTTGATTGTTTTGAGCAGGTTTTCCACCTCATTCGGGAATCTTGGGGATATCAAATCGCAGTCCCGTAACCCCAACGCACGTATTAAGGGCTCCAACAATTGACCGCCGATATTCACAAATCGTTTAAGGAGATAGCCGGACGGCCCAACTCCGTAGGAGTGATTCAGGCCTGCATGAAGAAGAAAAACCTGTCCCGGCCGCAGTAAATAGGTTTTGCCTTCCTGCGTGTATCGGGCGTCCCCGGCCGTAATCATTTCAATCGAAGAAATCCGTGATCCGCGACGAGATACCTCACAGCCCCGAATCCACAAGCCGGAACCCGCAAAAAGAACTGAAATCGGCCCTCGCGTTTCGTTCGGTGCCACGGCCGCCGGCCACCCGACAGATTCTTTGGGAAATGGGCCCACTTTGGATACGACTAACTCTCCTTCGCCGGTTTCACCGCGAAAAACTCGTGGATTGGGAAGCGAAAGCGAGTTATCCCTTAGCGCGGAACGCACACGTGCAGAAGGGTGTGTCGATTCAGACAATTGTGATTGAAGTCTAGCGATATTGCTTCGGACACTATTTTCCATACACGAGAATTATCCTCCATAGACAAATCTACAACTTTGCCTTACCCTATATCCATATTGCACCGGCACATGGACAAAGCCGTCATGAGTCGGGTACAATTTTACTGTCGCCCGGCCTGGGTTTTGCGGCCGAATCACGACTTTTTGCCTAAGTTGCCGCCCTACAACTATCCGACCCGATCGATTCTGGACGCGAAACGGAGGTTGATTTCCGGAGGAGTATAACATGAAAAGAGTACACGCAGGCGTGATTTTACTGGTAGTCCTTGGAGCCGTCGGGACATCCGCTCGAGACTTTTCGAACGCAGTACGCGACGACTGGGACGCTCAATACAGAGAGTTGGCTGAAAAGCTGGATAAAGAACGCAGCGCCGGAATGATGAAAGTCCGCGTACCCGCCCCAATGCTGGATGAGCAGGCCCGCATTCTTCCTGCGGACAAGTCTCCTGTCGATATCGCAATTCGTCGAACAGATGCCCTCTTGGATAAGCTCAACGAATTGGGAGTTGACGTAACCGCGAAGAAGGCAAAGCTCAATGCCATACGGGTCCGTACAAAATCAGAGGCAGCGGCAAAGACAACGGCATCGTCTCAGACAAAACTCTTTCAGGAGGTCGTAGCCCTTCGAAGACAGGCGGCCTTGAGCAACCCTCTTCTGGATTTCGACGACCTTATTTTCGTGGAACGGGATATCTGCTGTTCCGGTCATGGCGGAGGTCAACATATTTGCGATCAGTATTATGGCTTTAACGCTCGGCTCGGGGGCGGGCTGTTCCTGCTCAAGAATTTCAAGGATGATAATCCGACCCTGGTGAATCTTGCAGAGGGCGTAACGGTTCAGGACGGCCGCCTGGCCGGGCAGACGCTTGCTGGGGGAGGATTCTTGTCTCCCGAGTTATCCCTTGACGGGGAAACCGTGTTTTTTGCCTGGACCGAACCGGCAAATCGAAAGACGGAGTGGACGCCGGAGCTTACCTTCAGCATTTTTCGAATCGGACTTGACGGCACCAACCTTAAACAACTCACCGACGGTCCTTACGACGATTTTGATCCGTGTCACCTTCCCAACGGAAGAATTGTTTTCATTTCCACCCGGCGCGGCGGATACGGACGATGTCACGGAAGAAAAGTGCCGACCTATACGCTTTTTTCAATGAAAGACGACGGTTCGGACCTGTTCTGTATCGACTGGCACGAGACAAACGAATGGCAACCGAGTGTCGACAACGATGGACGAATTGTATACACAAGATGGGATTATGTGGACCGTTCGGACTGCATTGCTCATCATATATGGCACTGTAATCCCGACGGTACCGATCCACGGTCTTATCATGGAAACTATCCGCCCCCGCATACTACGGCGACAGGATCGAACTGGATCAACGGAGAAATGAAACGACCATTTGCGGAAATGAACATTCGCGCCGTTCCGGATGTACCGAACAAATACATTGCCACGTCAGCCCCGCACCACGGCGAGGCATTCGGGGCTCTGGTCATGCTTGACCTCTCAGTTCCCGACGACAATGTACTGTCTCAGGTCACCAAAATAACCGACGGACCGATGTCCCACGACAAGAGCACCGGGGACTACGGGACACCATGGCCTCTTAGTGAGGACTTCTACCTTTGCAATTACAAGTCCGGCATCTACATGCTTGATAAATTCGGCAACCGGGATCTGATCTACCAAACCGTTTCGGATGAATTCCGCCCGATTGATCCGATACCGATAAAACCACGAAGCTATCCTCAGCTATCGACAAAAACCCGACAAGGCGAACGCTACGGCTTGCCGGATCATCCTCCTGCAACAATCAGCGTGAACAATGTCCGAATCTCCGACACTCCTCTTCCGGATACCGTCCAGGTTAAATGGATGCGAATTGTGCAAGTATTTCCTAAAATGACCCCTAACAAAGACAAACCAAGAATCGGTTTTGCGAGCGAGTCACTTGCGCGCATGCCGCTGGGTATTGTACCGGTCGAAGAGGACGGTAGCGTCTACTGCGAAGCCCCGGTAGAAAAGGCCATTTACTTTCAGTTACTGGATGAAAACGGAATGGCTGTTCACTCGATGCGTTCGATTACTTATGTACATCCCGGCGAACAGCTCTCCTGTCTCGGATGCCATGAAGACAAATGGACGGCTACTCCGGCAAATCCGAATCCGTCGGCAATGGGTCGTGCGGCATCGACTCTTCGCCCGGAAGTTGTTGACGGCGCCATACCGTTTAATTTCCATCGGCTTGTAAAGCCGCTGTTTCAAGAAAAATGTGTTGATTGCCATACCCGGGAGGGAAAAGGCCCCGATATGACGTATGCAAGTCTGGAACCGTACGCTTTTGGATACCCCGGATCCCGCGGAGATCACATGAAGCCGGTGGTTGGCGGCACTCGCACGACACCACTTCGATTCGGGGCACATGAGGCGAAACTGATTGATGTTCTTGAGGAGAAACACAAGACGAGAGTAATGCTTACCGACGAGGAGTATCGACGAATAACGTTATGGCTTGATCTCAACTCCAATGAGTTCGGTGCATGCGAGGACCTCGACCGGCAACGAAACGGTGAGGTAATCTGGCCGACCCTCGATGTAGATCCCCGGAACCCGCTGGGCACCGAGTTTCCGTATTCGGACTTGGCCGTAACCGGAATCCTTGTCACTCCGGAGTCCGCTACGGTAAAACCCGGCGAAACTCTTCAATTCACCGCTACGGGAATAGACAAAGTGAACCGTCCGGTAATGGTTCTGTCAAAGATAAATTGGAGTGTTGCTGCCGGCGGCTCAGTGTCGGCAAACGGCCTGTTTCAGGCCGACGCTACCGAGGGGGGCCCCTATGTTGTGGAGGCGGTCACGATACACGAGGGCAGAGAATACTCGGCACGGGCAACGGTATTTGTCACTAATCGTGATGCAGAGCTTCTACCTCCCGGATACATCAAGAAGCTGCTTGTTCTGAAACAAGAAGCTAGTCCCTACCTTCCCGCGGCCAATGGTGTGCCGGACTGCGGATCACTCGGCACGGTGACCGGCGGTCAGTCCATGCAGGTTGGGAGTGCAGAATACGTCTGGACCCCCACCTTCAACCCGGACGGCATGTGGGTCGCCGAGAAATCTCAGGATGATTTCTATGCCTGCTTTGCGCTTGAGGTTCTGAAAAGCTCATCACCCGTGAAGTTTGCACTTCGGCACGACGACGATCTAACCCTGTGGGTAAACGGTACCGAGGTAACCTCGGTTGAAGGATGGGACGGGGGCGAGGAAATGGTGACCGAATCAGTGGAACTCGATCAGCCCACAAACCTTATAGCCGCACGAGTCCGGGAAAAAAGTGGTGGGAACCATTTCGCATTTCGAATCCTCGACGAGAATGGAGAAGATGCCGGCTCGCTACTTCATGTGCCTCTGGAACTCGACGTAACGTCGACTCCACCGACTGCGCGCCGCTCCGGTTCTCACACGGCAAAACCGTCCGTTGTCTTCATGGAAAACAGATTGCACTTTGAGCTTCCCGATCATGGTGAGTACACCATTTCGGTCTTCAATGCCTGTGGGGCGACAGTACGGAAAGATCGATACCGAGGACCGGGCAGACATAGCACGGTTGTCCCAAGCGCCGGAGGACTCTACGTAGTGCGGATGGAACAGAACGGCCGCCCCGTTCAAATGCTTCGAGTTATCAGCGGCATACAATGAGAAAGAAGGTGCATTCGTAGGGGAGAATACCCGCGAGTGCGCACCTTCTTTGCTCTAAAAACCCTCAAAATGGCGGCTTCCGCACGCCACCGGAGTGGCAAGATTGTGCAACAGCTTACGCAGAATGCCGTGAGTCGGCTGCGAAACTTGGGCTAATGCGAAGATATCACTTCGGGCAAGACAGTGATATCGTCCGGTATTCGTGCCAGGTATACCTGTCCGTATCCGGTTCGATCCGAAGTGTACAACACATGCGTGCGATCGGGAGAGATACGTGGGTGTGCATGAAGTCGTTGTGAATGGAAGCTGCATCGATGCCGGCAGAGTCGACGCCCTGTATCGTAGGTACCGTCGGGCAGAACCCGCCACAGAGTAATACTGTCCGCATGATCGCCGACGATAAGCCTTTCATCCAGGGAATGAACATGGTTGGGGTGCTGGGAATGGGGAATGCTGATACACGATTCGTGATACTCACCGGCATCATACCTGCAAAAACCAATGAATGGAACAGGTTTCCCCGACTCGGGATCAGGCTTCCAGCCGTGATATCCAATTCGCTCTCCGTCTGAAAACCAGTACTCATGTCCGACTACTTCATTGTCGGGGCGATCATTACGGACCGGGAACGCCGTACCGGTTTGCATATCAAACACCCAGATTCGACAATCAACCTGATCCCAAGGTCCTTCATGGCAAAACGACAGAAGATGGGGATTTGTCGGAGAGGTATTCACATGACCGATCCAACTGTTTTCTTCGTGTAATGTTTCAATATCCCCGGTTTCGGTATCTATGCGAACTACCTTGCAGTGTGGATGCGCCAGAAAGGTCTCTTTAAATCCGACGGAGCCGTTATTCAGATCGGCATGGATACGGTCCGATAGATCTTCCATAAATGTGGTGCATACGTAGCGCCCGTCGACCGTACTGTTCAGGATTCCGGCGGGAGAGCTGTTCTCGGGAATAGGACACAAGGGACGGACCTTTCGATTACTAAGCGATACCGCGTATATCCGATCTCCGTCACCATAGTAGAATTCCGATTTTACCGGGTTAATGCAGCCGGTGAAAAGCTGAGGGTCTCGCTCCGTGTTCATGTCGGTTATCTGAGATATTTCATAAGAATGAAGATCAATCTCAAACAGATTATGGCAGTTGTTTCTATCCGATACAAAAAGAAGTTTTTTCCCGGTGTCGAACCACCCACTGTTAGTGAAATAGAGATGATTTGAGTGGCACCGGTGGTTCGTCAGTTGGACGACTTCCACTCCGGTTTGGGCATCGGAATATATGATTCTCTCTGTCGGCATACGGTTCTCCTTCTTCCGGACTAAAGAATGTAAAATAAAGTCCGCAGTGAGCGTGGTATCTGA
>CAZEMW010000041.1:8802-11639 GCA_964513105.1 uncultured Fibrobacterota bacterium | reverse complement strand
GCACAGATGATGCCTCCTTTGCGCTGAATTCGACTATTGCCCCCGGCGCCTATTTGCTGCATGTCGATCTTTGTAATGGCGGGAGTTCCGTTCTTCCACTTGTGCTCAGGTAACCCCGGCCCACGTTTCGCAGTCGAAAGCGAGCAGAATGCCGTGAGTTGACTGCGAAACGTGGGCCGTCCTGCAATCGGCTTCCCTGGACTGCGGGACGGATAAGAAAAGGTGCTCGATAGTGGTGTGATTTTTGCATTACTACGCCTCCAACGTCGTGACGATACGCACTGCAACCGGAGGTGAACCTGTCCTGGTCTCGCTGGTGGTCGGCGATTCGTAGACACCGGATGTTGCTCTTGCGGGCAACATCTTTTGTTCTTCTATGCGTCGCAGTTTTTCTTTTCAGAGGGTTTATAGCCGAGGCGATGGGCGATGCGGTCGATGCCGGATGGCGTTTCTTTCTTCTTTTCCCGCTGTTTATCGGCTGGAGTATACCCGCCGTGGCAGCGTGGCAGCTGTTTCTGAAAGCCTCACCCCGCCGATCGGTACCAGGCATCTTCAGGTTGCTGACCGTGCGGCTGGAGGCGTTGGCTCTGAGTTTTTCGCTTCCTACGGGAGGTGTAGGAGGTGATGTCGCACGCGCTGTATTGACTCATTCCGAAGCCGGATACGAAGACAGTGCCCCTCCGGTTGTGCTGGATCGTGCTGCATTCGCATTCGCAGAGGTCACCGTTGCGCTGCTGGGTCTGGTGATCTATGCTGCAAGAATGACCGTGAGTATCAGAATGTGGATTGCCGGTGTTCTTGGTACGGTTTTGATCGTTATCGCGGCATTGGCGTGGCAATCGTTATTTCGCATGATCTTGAAGATCCCATGGGTGCGGAATAACAGCGCGGTACGGGGATCACTCGAACAAATCCTGACCAACCGGGCCTACCGAACTGCCTTCTTCCGGGCGGGGGGATTACATCTGCTTGAACGGATCGGGATTTTCTCCGAAATATGGGTAATCGGCTGGATGCTGGGAACAATCTTGACACCGGTAGAAACTCTCTTCGCCGGCGCACTTACTTCCTTTTTCGGCTTCGCCTTTTTTTTCATGCCTGGTCAGATCGGTGCGTATGAAAGTGGATTACTGTTTGGATTTTCGCTCCTTGGGCTTCCTGCATCAACCGCACTGGGTATTGCTCTTCTTCGGCGAGCGCGCCAGCTCGGCATCACCGGAATCGGTTATATCTTCCTTGTGTTTGAGCGAAAAAAAGCCGGTTTGCAACAGAGACGACGTTCGGTAGCCCGCAGATGAATTCGTCTTTTGGTATCTCTTTTGCGGTTCCTTAGTGGAACGGAGGACCTCGGCGGAGGCGATTCACAAGTTTCCGTGATTCGCATGTCGGGGGGGTCGTGGCCGGTAGTCAATTAGAATACGTCAGAGAAACCATTTTGGGGCCGGCTCCAATCAATCTGTTTGATGCACGGCGAAAAAGGGTTTAGCGGATTGGCCGATTTTTCTGCAGGTAAACGTTGGAGGTCACGTGCGCATTCTTTACGTGCTTCCCGCCGAGGGGTTTGGCGGCGCCGAGCGACAGGCGGTGTATCATATTCATCATCTGGCAAACTGGGGCATTGACGTAATCCCTCTGGTTGGTCCGGGAGAGCGGATAGAGCATGAGCTGGGGAGAGAAGGTATAACGGACTATGAACACACCACCGCTATGATGCGGGATTTTGGTCGTCCGTATCATCATGTGGTTGAACTCACGAAGTACCTGTTTGAGAGTGTTTCGACCTGGTTTCGCGCACAAGAGAACTTCCGTGAATTGCACGCGCGTTTTAAGTTTGATGCCGCATTTGCAACTCGGGTTGCAGGATGGGCAACCATGGGACCCGCGGCCGCGCATGTGGGCATTCCCCAGATTTGGCGAGTTGGGGCGCGACCGAGTGATCTTGTTTCGCGGACTGCTTTTCGATGGTTCTCTTCGGTGTTCAAGCCCGATGGAATTGTGTGTAACTGCCAATCTATAAAGGACGCTGTTTCAGCATTGTCGGTAGCTCCCAGTTGGGTCGTCTACAACGGGGTGGACACCGAACGTTTTAACCCCGGAAGCGTAGATCCCGAACTTCGATTACAGTTGGGAATTTCCCGGGATACTACCGTCATAGGGGTTTCCGCACGACCTGCACCCGGAAAAGGTCTTGAATCGCTGGCAGAGGCTCTTGAGCAGCTGGATATTCCAGCAACCCAGCTGCGTGTTTTTGTCGCAGGCGAATACGGATGGCGAAGCTACTTTGAGAACTACTTTGCCGAACGTGGATTAGGGGATCAGGTCGGTTTCCTTGGACATATCGAAGATATAGAAGTGTTCCTTCGGAGTTGCGACTTTGTCGTACTGCCTTCGGACGGCTCCTCCACGGAGGGCATGCCCAATGCGTTGCTTGAGGCGATGGCAATGCAGCGAGCTGTCATCGGGACGGCTGTTGGAGGTATTTCTGAGGTCATTCACGATCGCGACAATGGGCTCCTGGTTACTCCGGACAATGCCGAAGAGCTGGCGAGCGCAATTCGGGAGCTTCATGAACGCCGGGATATGCGAGAAGAGCTGGGGGTGCGAGCCCGAACCGATGCCCTGAACCGATTTTCGCTCAAGGCATCAGTCGAAAGAATTGCGGAAACCATTCACAAAGTTGTGGAAATGCGAAGGGTTCAAACGTTCCCCGGTACCCGGACGGGCAATGTCAATCGGGTGACCTGGCCGTTGGGACGAAGCTCCGGAACAAGATCACGTTACAGTATCCTCGGCAGGTCGTACCACATGCCAAAGGACACTGAAGAGCAGCCATAGAA
>CAZEMW010000041.1:7114-8792 GCA_964513105.1 uncultured Fibrobacterota bacterium | reverse complement strand
AAATCAGGGGTTTCAGCGGCTCACCCGGACGTTGAAGGGTTGCGTATGATACTCCCGCCGCGACTGATGCCGAGAGCATTGATATACCGGCAAGAATTCGAACGGATACCGGTACCTTCGTAGCTGTTCGGGGGACCTCCTCAACAGGATAGCGTCTATACCAGCGACGGTAGGCCGTCACCACGGCTACAATTCCGAATATCGAGCTCAATTGAGCAAGAATATCATACACCTTGAACCATTTGCCGATCGCAAAGAAAATCGGCTCACCAAGAAAAGGAAACAGAGTTACAAACCATCCGTCGTCGTGTGTCCAGGCATCCCAGAGCAGGTGGCTGAACGCGCCGAGCAGTAATGCCGCGATTATCGACAGTAGCCTTGGTATCGGAAAGAAACTAAACGACATCGCCGGTCTGTAAAGGCGTCTTCGGTGGCCGAAGGGCAAGAGTGACAGTAACGGGAATTTCAGTAACTTGTGGTAGACAAACAGTCCAAAAAGCCCAACCGGAATGCAGAACAGAAAAAGTCCCGGGAGGGTATGTGCAAAAACCCTCTGGTCCGACAGACGAAGGAAGAACTCAAAATCGGGCACAATAGTACCCATTAGTAACGCGGAGAGAGGAAGGCCGAACCGACGAAGCGGCATGGCTGCTGCAACATGAGAAG
Organism: uncultured Fibrobacterota bacterium; assembly: GCA_964513105.1. Taxonomy (GTDB): domain Bacteria; phylum Fibrobacterota; class Chitinivibrionia; order Chitinivibrionales; family CAYFVL01; genus CAYFVL01. The sequence goes on along the minus strand of CAZEMW010000041.1, from coordinate 8,126 downwards.
GTGTTAAGGGCATACACTACAAGCCTTTCTGATGTCTCTGCTGTTACGCTGCTATACTGGTGTCGAAGCTTCGCTGGATATGCCGGTATTGTGCCAACGGGAGCCCCCGTGAGGGGGATTTCAATGGGAATTTGGGCTAGACCTGTCGAAAGCAATTATTGTTGCATCGGATACTGGATACCCACAAGAGTGAAAGGCATCTCGAGGGAAATACGGAGCGATGGGCCTGAATGTTGTCGAGGGTCCGGAACAACTTCTAGGCGGAGATTTTGGGCGGTAGTGCCGCCAATAGAGGAAAGGCGTCGCTGTAAAGCCTTATGCGGATTTCGAACCGGTCGAAGGGAGAATGCGGTCTGCCTCAACCGGATCTATTCGATAGGGACTTCCTTCTCCCTGAAAAAACAGGTGCTTTTTGATCAGGTGGAGCCCAAGTCGGGTGATTCTGAGTTTTGGAATCCCATTTTCATGCACGGTTGCTTCGCCTTTCTCAAATACCCCTTCTCCGCGAAACGGCGAAGGTATTCTTCCCATGGACTCATGAAACGTCACCGTGACTCCGTCTTTGATATCCACTTCTGCGCCGAATGCCTCCCGAGCCGTTTCGAACACACCCAGCAGGCGGTTTATCAACTGTTCAGGATCAATACCATGCTCTTCCATGCGGCGTTTGTCGACAGAGATTATTTCGTCGACACTTCGGGTGTCGCGACCCAGGAACCCTTCGGCCGAGAATTTCGAGGCTTTCAGTCGGTCATGCAGAGATCTTTCAGAGGGCGATTGTTTCATAGTAATCTATTCCATAGAAATTCCGTTGGACCTACGGGTCGCTCGGAAGGTTCGTCGCCGTGTAGCGACCAATGGTCGGTACCCCGGCCGACAATTCGCAACGCGCACTTAGCGGCGCTGCTGTACATCGACTGCGAAACTTGGGCTAGGCAAATTTATCATAGAAGATTCTATCTTCGGTCATCCCACCTTCCGTAAGCACATTCACGCAGGCATTGATCATACC
>CAZEMW010000041.1:3539-7104 GCA_964513105.1 uncultured Fibrobacterota bacterium | reverse complement strand
CCGTTATAAGACCTCGTTCGCCCTGCCAATCCGAACCTTCGGGTTCCTTTGAAAGTGCGGGCACATAGGTGAACCAGTCCAGTTCTTGCTGGAGCGTTTCGAGCTCATCACGGTAGAACAAATCGTTCCGGGTAAGTGCGCCAAAGAAATAGGTGGCAGGACGATGAGAAATGTTTTTCTCTTTCATGTCCCGCAGAATGCTCCATATCGGAGCCATTCCGCTTCCACCGGCAATGAAAATTATGGGTGCATCCGTTTCACTCATGTGGAACTCACCATACGGGCCGGAAAACCGAACCGAAGTCCCCTCGGAGAGATGGTCGAAAACCCAGGAGGTACAGATCCCGTCGGGAACTCGCCGAATAATCAATTCGACAGCCTTTTTATCTGAGGGAAGGGATGATAGCGAATAGGCGCGAATTACCGAGTCCCTTCCCTTGTACTCGGGCGATTCAAGCTGGATGTACTGACCGGCCGAGAAATCGATTTCAGGTGGTTGATCAAGTCGTATCCGAAGCTCGAGAATGTCGTGGGTAAGACTCTTTTTCTGTTCCAGCATTCCGGCAAACCGTTTGACCGAGAAAAGTTCTTTGGGGATGGCAATGCGAATATCGGAACGAATCTTCACCTGACACGACAAACGCACCGATTCTTTCAGCTCCTCGGGGGAGAGGTATGGCTGCTCCACGGGACCAACGACCCCACCGCCTTCGAGTACTCGCACTTTGCAGTACGCGCAACTACCCCGTCCACCGCAGGCCGATGGTATGAATATTTCATTCTCGGCAAGGCTTGATAGAAGAGATGAACCACCCTGCACGGTCAATTCGCGATCACCATCGTTTATGGAAATCTTACAGGGACCATAATTCAATATTTTTTTCTCGGCCAGGACGAGCAGGGAAGCAAGAACAAAACCGGTTCCCGTAAGAAACCCAACCGACACGGCTACCTGAGCTAATATCTGACTATCCATAGATTTATCCTGTCCCGCCAAGCCGGCGGACCTAATCCCTTCCGATTCCTGGTACTCGGAGGGAAATGCTTTGCGCAACTTCGTTTTACTACCGTCATCCGGTCGAATTACATGCACCGCCCGGTACATGCAAACTCCCAAGGGCCGGTATAGCACTCGGTGTCGCCTCACCATCAGCCGAACTGGTCGGATTACACTCGAACCATACCGGAGAACCCAACGAATGCCAGAGACATAATGCCTATAATAATTAGAGTGATTCCCGGTCCTGCGAGACCCTTTGGAAGGGCGGAATCTTTTACCTTTTCTCGGATTCCGCCGATAAGAGTAATCGCCACAAACCATCCGAATCCACCGCCGGCCCCAAAGGCAAAGGTCTGCAGGAAGCCATACGGTTTGTTGAGCATAAAAAGTGAAATCCCGAGAATTGCGCAGTTCACCGTAATCAGTGGCAGGAATATGCCTAATGCATTGTATAACACCGGGGAAAATCGTTCGATAACCATCTCCACAAACTGCACAAATGCCGCAATCACCACGATAAACGTTATGAGGCGAAGGTATCCGATATCAAGCGGCACCAGTATGTATTTGTAGACCAGGAAATTGATTGCGGCAGTCGATGCGGTTACAAATATCACGGCCGCACCAAGTCCGATACTGGTATCCACTTTCTTGGATACACCGAGACACGAACACATTCCGAGAAAACGGGCCAGCAGAATGTTGTCGGTAAAACTTGCGGCTATAAAAATCAGCAGCATGGATGTGAACAGGTTCATGTCTTGTACGGATTCCATGACGAAGTCACCCCCAAATTATTTCGGATTTCGGATCTCGGATTTCGGATTTCGGATTGGTCATCTTCGGTCTCCGAACCCTTAATCAAGCCTTTTTAGCCGTTGTTGCACTTCGGGCGATCCAGGTAACAACCGCCAGCATGAAGAACGCACCGGGAGGCATTACCATTATGACCCACTGGTTCCACCAGAGATCGCGTGCCGGAAGCGTATATCCCAGAAGTGTTCCGAATCCCAGTGGTTCACGCACAAATGCAATTGCGATGAGTACCAGTGCATATCCCATACCCGACGCGATCCCGTCCAGAAGGGAAATGAACGGTTTGTTCTGTCCCGCAAAGGCTTCCGCGCGTCCCATGATAATGCAGTTGGTAATGATAAGTCCCACATAGGGGCCGATATAACGGTGGATATCGGGAGCCAGGGCTTTTATGATGATATCCACCATCATTACATAACTGGCGATTATCAACACCTGCACAATCATGCGAACTCTCTTGGGAATAGCATTTCGCAGCAGGGATATTGTGAAATTCGATAACGACGTTACGAAAATCACTCCAAAACACATGTACAGTGTGTTGGCCATGAGGTTTGTAACGGCGAGGGTAGAGCAGATACCAAGAACCTGCCTGAAAACGGGATTCTCGGTCCATAAGCCGTTAATGAACGTTTGTTTTGAAGTTACCGCCATAATTCAGTCATTCGAAAGCTTGTTGGTCGTATGTATCCCATGTATTTCTGAAAGCTTCAAGCTCTTCGTTCATCAGGTTCATCAGAGCTATTGAAGTCTGCGTTGCACCGGTGATAGCGTCTACATGGTTGTCCGCATCCGATTCCGACTGGTCGATCACTATTTCTCTTGCGGCATTCCAGTCAATCTCCAGCCCTTTGAATTGCTCGGTGAAGACCTGTTCTTCAATTCGAGCGCCCAGTCCGGGAGTCTCTTTTTGCTCAAGAAACTGAACATTTACGAACTCCTGCAGGGAAGGCTCAAGAACTGCGATGCCTTCTATTCTATCCCAGAAACCCATTCCGCCGAACTGGAATCCGATATCTCCGGTCTCGGTATTCTTGAACACAATGAACCGACGGGAACCGTCTCCGGCCAGGGTATCAATACGTATCTTGTTTGTTACGGCATCGAGATACGCCGAAGGTGTTTCCGCATCAACATCGAGCATAAAGGCTTTGGCAATGATGCGGTTTCGGTGAAGCGCCTGGTTTTTTTCCAGGAGGCCTTGCGTTGCGTAGTGAACGGCCGCTACGCCAAGGCCGAACACAAGACTGAGGACGACGGTAAATCCAAGCACGTATACCGGACTTTGTTTATTCATTGTGCCGCCCCTTTCCGAGCCCGATATCGCTTGATCCAGAAGTCGAGAGACGGGGCCAGCATATTCGCCAGAAGAAGCGCAAAACCTACGCCACCCGCGAAGATCGATTTAGCACGGAAGAACACCACCATTGCACCGAAAAACGCACCATAGATCCATTGCGAAAGGGGAAGCTTGGGGGCGCTGACCGGATCGGTAACCATGTATACCGAGGCGTACAGAAGCCCACCGGAAAAAATCGTGAAAAGAAGCGAGGGCACGACTTCCATGCCGAGTGCGTACCGCATGAACAGACTCAAAAACGCTGCTCCCAGAACACTGGAAAGCATGAGCCGCCATTGTGCCGTCTTGGTGTAAAGCAGATACGCCGCCCCCAGTAGTATTGCAATTGCGCATACTTCACCGGCGGAACCCGCCGCAAGCACTTTGGTTTCACCTCCCGAGGTGAACAC
>CAZEMW010000041.1:2540-3529 GCA_964513105.1 uncultured Fibrobacterota bacterium | reverse complement strand
GGTGAACACTCCGCCGATATTGCCGACAACGAGGCTGAAAAGGTCGGTTACATAACCAAAATCCCGGTTTGTCCACATTGGTGTGGCGGCGGTCAGGGCGTCGTTGATTTCCAGTCCGGCCTGATTGATGTACGAGGGAGGGGACTGCATTGATGCGAAGGACCATCGAGCGAATCCTCCGGGCATCCCGGTGAAAGCCGGGACAAAGCGTGCAGTCATAGGAATCGGAAAACATACGTAAACGAATGCGCGTCCCACAATCGCCGGGTTGAATATGTTTTTGCCGAATCCGCCAAAGGCTTCCTTCCCAAACAATATCGCGACAAAAGCACCCACGGCCGCCATCCAGAAAGGAAGGGTAGGCGGGAGTGACAGTGCGTAAAGGCTTGCGGTCACGAATAGCGCATAGCTGAGTTTTCCGTTTCGACGATCCGCCATTACCCATTCGGTCAAAAACGCCGTTCCGAGGGAAACCGCAAGCAGTGCGACAACGCGCCACCCGAAATAGTAAACCGCAGTCAGAGTGACCGGGATGAGTGCATACAGCACCCTCAGCATGTTTTTTTGTTTCAGAAAAGTCGGCTTCTTCATTCGTAGAAAACGTCCGATGGTTTATTCTTTTTACAGCAAGTAATGCCTGTTATCATTGCATGGCTAGAGTCGGCTGTGGTTGTGAACAACGCCAATGAACTACGGGGGAAAATGAAAAATAATACTGTTCCTGCCCTCGGGGCGCAACCCGTGACCGGTGGTACTCTATCGCAGAATAAAAAGGATACCCCACATAGCAATCATTGTGCCGTGCCAGAGTGGCGTGAACCAGGGCCGAATTTCTACAGATCCTCCGCCTGTGGCAGGTATACATCGGCAGTCAGCCCGGGGCCGGCCTTATTGTTGTGGAGCACGATTTTGCCGCCGTGGCTTTCGATCAGGCGTTTCACAATGCTGAGCCCAAGCCCCGTTCCGTTCCGCCGTTTAGAAAAAAAGGG
>CAZEMW010000041.1:1900-2530 GCA_964513105.1 uncultured Fibrobacterota bacterium | reverse complement strand
CTCCGGTACCTCCGTCGCTTATGGATATTACGATATCCGATCCTTCCGAGGGGCGGACCGTAATCAGGACCGGCGCTTCGACCGGAGAGTGTTGCAGCGCGTTTTCGATAAGATTAATGAACACCTGATTCATCTTGTCGATATCGACGTTTACCTGCCTCTCGTCGTCGCTGCCGCGAACTAGTTCAATTGTGCGGTTGCGAGGGGAAGCAGATTCGATCCAGCTCTGTACTGTTTTTTGCAGTAGATCTTTCACCGTAATCCGCACCGGCTGGAGATTCCGGGGGCATCGCCCAAGCTGGAGCAGATCTTCCATGAGGGTTGATAGGCGACCAACCTGCTGCTGAATATGCGCCAGGAAGGGCTCGATGTCGGCATTCCCACCAGTTTCGGCTTCCAGGGCCTCCATGATGGCCTGGATTGCGTTGAGAGGGTTTCGTACCTCATGGGCGACTCCGCTCGTCAGCTGACCGAGTACTCTCATTTCCTGTGCCTGTCTCAGTTGCGTCTCAAGCATACGACGGGACAACTCATGGGCCACGTATTGGGCATATATCTCCACCACATGGATTTCTCGTTCTTCGAACCGGCGGTTCGGATGGTCGAACACGCATACCGCTCCCAATGATC
>CAZEMW010000041.1:0-1890 GCA_964513105.1 uncultured Fibrobacterota bacterium | reverse complement strand
CCGCTGCAGAGCGGGACCCCAAGCATAATCGCATCGGGGCCCTCTTCACCGTTTCCAGTACATCGATTCGGTACCCTCCGTTGTACCGTACCACGCTCCGGTACGAGGTTGCACCGCAAATCCTCCGAGTGCGGAGTCTTGGTTACCTTCAAACCTTTTTCTGAAAACTCTGCGAAAATCTCAGTTCGGCTTTCCGGGGAATAGGAAACGGCGACTCCGGATGCGTGAAGGGTTTGCGCTACATATCGGGCGGTCTTTCCGAGGAAATCAGACAGGTCGGCGGCCGGATCGGTTGCCAGATCGTATACGGCTTCGAGTATGCTCTGTCGCAGGGAAAGCTCCTTTCGGGTGAGTCGATTGGTTTCTACTTCCTTTCTCAGCCTTTCGTTTGTCGACCTCAATTGTTCGGTGCGCTCTTCGATTTTCGTGTTCAGGCCTTCTCGAATTTGCTGCAGCGCGACCCGCGTCCGATATCGTTCTACCATGATGCCGAATATCCGCGCGGTAATCTCCAAACGTTTCCTGGAGACGCTCTGAATGAACGGAGGCCGATATCGATACCTGTTTGCCCGTTTTCTCAGCTCATCAAGTGAAATCCCGTACCGTTGGGCAATGGTGCAAAGATGCATATCGTTTGACGGCGGCATGCCGACGCCGACGCAAATAACTCCCACGGCATCGCCTTCCACCCTTATCGGTACAGCATAGATCGCAATTCCCCCATGACATTCGGTTTGCACGGGCTTTCGTTGAGACAGCACCCGACCGCATGCATCTTTCCAGTGAGAGAGGTAGCAGTCTCCCCGGGATTCAAGGAGGCTATGGGGTCTCGCTATACCACAATGTAGATCTTCACCTTTCTCTGCAAGCTGTTCACACCATTCTTCTCCGAAGGCCCCGATTACCAGGTTCCCCTCGAGATCGTACAGGGTTGCATTCGTTCCGAGAAGGCGAACAAATTCATTGATCATCTCCGACAATGTATCTCGTCCAACCGCACGTACCAATTCCAAATTCTCGTCCGGAACAACGGTCTTGATCTCACTACGTTCCGCACCCTCGAGTGGGAAATTCTCTTCAAGTAACCACTGAAGCTCCTGGAGTTTGGTTTCGGTTTCAGTTAGATTGGTGAGGTCGGTAACATACAGGGCTACGCAGTTACCGCCTTCATCGTGTGTAAGGCTTGTTGCCGCAATGTAAACCGGAATACGTCTTCCGTCCGACGAAGCGACCTCCTGGGCATAGGGCCGACATCGACCGCAGCGCTTGAGTTGTTCGAGCGCATTGACATCCTGCACGGTGAAACCCTCTGGACGGAGGTCAGGCCAGCCGATTTCTCCCGATGATATCTGCCGGGCGCTGTAGCCTACCAGATGCAGGAATGCGCTATTGGCATAAACAATCTTTCCACCGGGGTCTGCAATGAAAATGGCGGTGGGGCTTTCGCGAATAAGACGAAAAACCAGCTCGTCTGTCTACAGCCCAACAATCTCGCCCGGAATAGGCTTTTCCGTATCAGCAGAATCCGTAGGACCGGAAGTAACGTGGGGGGGGCTTATGGACGCCATGATGAGTATCCTTTGCTGAGAGCTTTGAGGGCCTCCGCGGTCAAGGAACAGAAGATGTCGCGGGAGACACCGAGATCAAGGAAAACCTCCGAATCGACGCATGAATAAGGACGAAATATGCCTGCCGGGTTGTTGATCCGCCAAAGCGAGTTCGCTCGGACAGTTCAGGTGTTCGAAGCCGAAATTTACATTTACTTTTCAGGAACTATCTCCCCCCCCCGAGATTGGTGAGCGTACTTGCATCTCTTCAGTTTAATTAGTGCACGTCCGAAAACTCCCGAAAATGGACACCGAGTCCCGATTTTAATCGGGAAGGTGCCCA